>DTYT01000255.1 GCA_012961745.1 Kiritimatiellia bacterium
GCCCAGCAAAACGGCCGCGACGTCTCCAATTGCAAAAGCGGCAACTATGCCGCCCACCCCCACCGCGAGCCCGGAGACGGAGTAGCGCAGAAACGTCTTCGGATCCGTCTCCAAACCCGAGATGAACAGCAGTACAATAGAGGCCAGCGTGGCAAATCCGTAAAGCTCCGTGGATACCGGCAGAGGACCACCCTTGAGTGGAAATACCGGGCCCCAGCCGGGAATCGGTAGCCCCCCTAGAGCATAGGGTCCGAAAAGCATTCCGGCCGCCAACTCCCCAAGGACGCTCGGTGCCCGGAAATATCTGTGAGCAATGAAGCCTCCCAGGCGCGCCGCGATGAGAATGACCGCCAGTTGCAAAGCAACTTCAGTCATCACGCGGCTTACCTCTGGCGGACCGCTCACGAACCGACCCGCCACGGCAGCGTTGGTGACAGCGGCGATCATCAGCGCACGGCGGCCTGATCAAAAAGCCTCAGTATCTCCTCGGCGGATTCGGCCGCCAGCAGCCCTTCGCGCACCTCCGCGCGCGTTAGCAGGCGGCTTATCTCCGCGAGAAACTCCACGTGTGGTCCGGCCATCGTCTGCGGGGAGAGTATCAGCACGAAGATCCGGGCGGGACGGCCGTCCATGCATGCAAAGTCTACCCCCTGGCGCGAGCGGCCCAGGGCCGCTGTCAGATCCGAGACGGCATCGGTTTTTCCATGAGGTACGGCGACTCCATGCTGCAGCCCGGTTGACATTCTTTTCTCCCGGTTGAGTACCGCCTCCAGGACCTCATCGCGCTTTCCAGGAAGAATGTCTCCCGTGGAGACCAGGTGGTCAACAAGTTCGGCTATCACTCCGGGTTTGTCCGTTGCTCGCAAGTCAAGAATGATGTTCCTCGGTTGCAGGATCTTGCGGTACGGGTTGTTCATGCACCGTTCCCTTCCGCTCCAAACAAGGCACAAGCATAGACTGATTGGACGCCAGTGCAACATTTTCCGCGTGTCGGCCCCGTCATGCCAGATTCCGCTTTGCAGCTAGGCCGCCATACGCTAGAAGGGGACATAGACAGGCGGATCCCGAAAGTGGAAAGACGCACGTGAACAGCAGCAACTCAGCAGTGGATATCATGGCGGCCTTGCAGCGGGTAATCGGCCAGATTCGAGAGCTCTTGGACTATCTTTCGCTCAGTGGTCTCAGAGATATTCGGTTACCCTCATCCGCGGGGGACCGGGGACACGCGGATCAGCCGGACGTCGTGCTCCGAAATGCCGAAGCCGAGAAGGGTCTGCAGCGAATCGCCCGCCGGATAGCACGCTGCCGTCGGTGTCCGCTACATGAATCGCGGACCCGGACGGTACCTGGAAAGGGGCCGTTGCGACCCGAAATCATCTTCGTGGGGGAGGGCCCCGGGGCTGAAGAAGACCGCGCGGGGGAACCGTTCGTGGGGCCGGCCGGCCACCTGCTGACGCGTATGATCGAGGCGATGGGATTCGCTCGCGAAGAGGTGTGGATCGGTAACGTGGTAAAGTGCCGCCCTCCGGGCAACCGCACTCCCTGTCTGGAGGAGATGGAGGCGTGCCTGCCGTTTCTGCGCGAGCAGATCGCCATTCTCACGCCCCGGGTAATCATTTGTCTGGGATCCACGGCCGCCAAGGGACTTCTCGGGGTGAGCCGGGGCATTACCCAGATACGGGGACACTGGCATGATTTTGCGGGAATACCGGTCATGCCGACTTTTCACCCCGCGTACCTGTTGCGCAACCCGGAACAAAAGCGGACCGTCTGGCAGGATCTCCTGGCGGTGCTCGACTTTCTCGGCCGGGAACCACCGCCACGGTTCCGCGGGCGCAAGCCGAAAACCGACCGCGGCGGGGAGTGATCACCGCAGAATTTCGTCGGGGGAAATTGCGGAAGGATCGGGTACGAAATCGGCGCCGACCTCCGGCGCGGGGTGCGACAGCCGCAGGTAGCGCCCCTCGCCCTCCGCGACCAGGCCCCGATCAGGCGTACTCACCGTTGCGGCGACCCTCATCAGCTTTCGTGACTTCGGAAGAGGCGCGCGAATGCTAATCCGAGCACCGGGCGGCACCGGTTTGTGAAAGTGGATACACACCGTGGTAGCGACGCAGGGTTTGCCTGAGGCGACTATGGCCGCCCAAGTCATCACTTCATCCACGAGTGTGGCCAGAACTCCACCGTGCGTGATCCCCACGTATCCCGCATCCGCAGGACGGGTGGTGTATTCCAGTTCCACAACCCCGGCGCGGAGGCGACTACGGAGATGAAAACCGCGGGGATTGTCGACACCGCAAACCAGGCACGACCGCGTAGGGGGTAGGGGGCCGTCCCTCACGGCTGGTGACGGTGATGATGAGTCTGCTTCCTTGCGCCTGTCCGAAGGATTCTTCATGGTCTCTTCCCCACCCGGCAAGAAAAGTGATCGTAGCCAAGCCCGTAAATCCGGGACAAGGAACCGCCGGCCTCCTTGAGATTGATTGACACGGGGCCGCTCCGGATGGTGCCGATCCTCGTACAGCGGAGACGAAACGTATCTTTCCATGAACGAATAAACTGTTCGGCCTTGCCGGCCGGAACGGTAAAAAGCAACTCAAAGTCTTCTCCGTCGCGCAGCGCGTGATCCAGCGGTGAAACGCCGTCGCCCAGCATTCGCGCCGCGGAGGAAACCGGGATCTTCCGAAGCTCTATTTCCGCCGCGCATCGGCTCGAACGGAGGATGTGTCCCAGGTCCCTCAACAGCCCGTCACTGACGTCTATCATGGCGGACGGCCAGCCGGACTTCCGCAACCAGAGCCCTTCTTTGACCCGCGGTGTAAACCGTAGATGCCCCCCCAGTATGCTCCCCCCCAGAGTTCCGGTGACGAAAACGGCGTCTCCCGCACGTGCCCCCGAACGGGTCACCGCTCTCCGATGCGGGACGCGTCCCACGGCGAAACCATGCAAGTGGAGCTCATCGGCTCTTGACAGATCCCCCCCCACGATGTGGGCTCCAAAGCGCGCGGCAATTCGCTTCATTCCCGCATAAACCTGCTTCAGAGCACGGAATGACGTCCGCGCCGGTGCGGCCACGTTGCAAAGTATCCAGAGAGGCTCGGCACCCATTGCGGCCAGATCACTGAGAAGACGGCCGGCCAGTTTCCGTCCGACGGCTGCCGACCGAGCCCCCGCCGCGAAGTGGATCCCCTCAATGACAGCATCGGTGGTGAGTACCAGATCGTGGCCGTCGTCTTCGGACCGCACTACCGCTGCGTCGTCTCCGATACCCACCAGTACGTTCACCGCTTGTCCCAGGCCACGCGCCAGGCGGCGTATGACTTCGATCTCACCGAGCTGTCGGAGGGTTTCGCCTGTCACTTCTTCTCCCCGGAAGGATCCCGACATTCCTGACGGAAAACCCGCGGGATGTTGGTCTGGAAGGGAGGATAGACAACCCCGCGCTCGGTTACCAGAGCCGATATGTACTTGGCGGGAGTGACATCGAACGCCGGCGAATATACGCCCACGCCCTCGGGGGCAATATTACGTCCAAACGGGCGGACTACTTCAGAAGGCGAACGGTGCTCGATGGGTATCTGTGCTCCGGTGGGTATTTGCGTATCGAAACTCGTGGTGGGTGCCAGCACGTAGAAAGGGATTCCATGGCAAGCCGCCGCCAGGGCGAGCGGGAAGGTTCCGATCTTGTTGGCGGCGTCCCCGTTGGCGGCGATGCGGTCTGCACCCACCATTACGCAGTGTACCTCTCCGCGGGCAAGCAGGCTCGCTGCGGCGTTGTCACAGAGGACGGTAACCGGGATACGACACTGCCGGAGTTCCCAGGCGGTAAGCCGCGCCCCCTGCCACAGCGGACGTGTTTCGCACGCGAAAACACCTATGTCCCCGTGGCGCCGGTATGCTTGGTAAACGGCGGCCAGCGCGGTACCTTCTCCGCCGGTAGCCAGGATCCCGGTGTTGCAATAGGTGAGTATGCGGGCTCCCGGCGGTATCAAATCCGCGCCGTACCGGCCGATGGCCGCGCAGGCCCGACGGCCGGATTCATGAAAGTCCTCTGCCGCCGCCAGTAGCCTTTCAACCGCGGCGGGCTCGGATGAGCGCATTCGCACCGCCGCCTCTACAAGGCGGTTGAGCCCGACAAACAGATCCACCGCAGTAGGCCTTGTCCCGCGGATTGTCTCGGCTGCGTCTCGTACGCTATCCGCGATCGGCCGCTTCCGGAGCAGGGCCTGCTGCGCGGCAAGCACCACAGCGTAGCCCGCCGCGATACCCAGCAGGGGGGCGCCGCGGATACGGAGGGATGCAATGGCCTCGGCAACGGCGGACACACTGGTCAAATCCCGGTAAACCAGGTCGTCCGGCAGTCGGGTCTGGTCAATAATACGGACTACCCCGGGTACCCGGGTTCCCGGTTCCAGCGGGACCCATTGAATACTGACAAAGTCTGCGGCCATGTCTCTGGCCTTGCCCCGGCTGTTATTGAGCCAGAAGCAGCGCGAGTAGGATATTCACCATGTTAAAGACCGCGTGCGTCACGATCGCAGCCATCAATGAACCGGTACTGATATAGACAGCGCTGCAGGCCAGGGCAACGACAAAAAGGGCGGGGGCGGACGTCAGATGCATGTGGACCGCGGCAAAAATAAGTGAGCAAGCGATTATCCCGCCAAAGGGCGTGATTCCCCTCATCAGCAGGGGAAGCAACAGGCCGCGGAAATAGATTTCTTCGGCCACCGGAGCGATTACACATCCAACCAGTATCAGGTAGACGAAGGTCGGGGCGGGAGGATGTTTCGACAGCAGTTCGACCACCGGCTGCACGGTGGGGGTGATACCCACAAGCCGCAGGAGCGCGCGGACTGCGGCGGAATGAATCAGAATTACCGGGACCGCCGCAAGGTAAGCGAGGAGTCCTGCGGCATACGCGGAGCCCGCCGTCGGGCCGAATAGAGTCTCCCAACGAGTGCGGCGAAGCCTGTAGTAGGCGGGCATGAAGAGCAATACCATCCAATGGAATGAGACCGTGTTCACGACGATCTGCCACCCCATACCGCGGCCGGCTGTCAGTACCGAAGACAGGGTAGTCGCTCCCACGAACAGAACCGTCACCAGGACCAGATCCCGTCCTTTGACCGGGCGTTGCGCTATCGCCCGAAACCGACGGTCTGCTCCACGAAGGGGCCGCCGCAGACGCAGCAGGAGTGCTGCGTCGCAGAACATGCCGCCGAGAATCAGCGCCAGCCAGCCGCCGATACCCAGGATCTGGAGCCGCGAGTAATCCATTCGGTGCGCCGCTTTTCAGGGCATTTTTTCGGGCAGGGAATGCTGCCGGGAGTTGCGGCGCCGATCCTCGGACGCAAGGATCTCACGGACAAAGTAGGTTGGTCGGCTTTGTGACTCGTGGTAGGTCCTGATCTGGACCTCCGCCAGCAGGCCGATGCTGATAAACTGAACCCCAAAGGCGATCAGCATGAACGAAGTGATCACCCAGAAGGGCCTCTTGATGAGGTCCCCGCCGACGGAGGTGCCGAAGAGGCGGAACGAAAGATGGGCCAGGACCATGAACGCTACCAGACACAACCCGGGTAACGCGAAGATCGCGCCGATTTTTCCGAACATCTGCATGGGGCCCCGGCTGTAGTGCAGCAGAAACTTGACCGTGATGAGGTCGAGAAGCACGCGCAGAGTGCGCGCTAGCCCGTACTTGGATTTCCCCGCGTGGCGGGGGTGATGGCGGACAACGACTTCCCGGACACGCCCTCCGACCCAACTGGCGAGGGCGGGGATGAAACGGTGCATTTCACCGTAGAGGTGTACATGCTGGATAACGTCACGGCGATAGGCTTTCAGGGTGCACCCGTAGTCATGCAGGTAAACGCCGGTGATCCGACTGATAAGGAAGTTGGCCAGTCTCGAAGGCAGGCGGCGGGTCAGAAGTGGATCCCTGCGGTCCTTGCGCCAGCCGCTGACCACATCGGTATCCGGATCCATCCGTTCCAGCAGTAGCGGGATATCCTCGGGATCATTCTGCAAGTCGCCGTCCATCGTGACGATGACCGCTCCGCGCGCATGATGGAAACCGGCACTCAGAGCAGCAGTCTGGCCGAAATTGCGCCGGAGGCGAATCAGCCGCAGATAAGGGATTTCGCTCAGCAGCGGGGTTGCAACGCTCCAGGTCCTGTCAGTGCTCCCGTCGTCCACCAGAATGATTTCCCACGAGTGCGGCAGGCGTCTGAGGGTCTCGTAGAGCCGGCGACAGAGTGGCTCTACGTTGTCTTCTTCGTTGTACAGGGGCACCACTATGGACAGATCGATCATCTTGCTCGCCCAATTTGCTGCGCCGGTTACGATTCTCCTATTTCGGAACGGGTTTGTAAACTCCCGCCGTGACTTCCCGCCATTTTCTGCGAACTACCGGATTACGGTGCGAGTTGCATGTACGAGCGCCAGCCATAGGGCGGAGGGATCGGGGGCCTTGAGTAGCCGACTGCGTGCCCCCGGCTCGGAGAAGACCCGGGTCAGTCCCGAGAGGAGGTTGAGATAGAAGGCACTGGCGGCAGAAGGTATCACCATGAAAAAGAGGATCCGCACCAAGCCGCGCACCTCCTCGAACCTGACTCCCTTGCTGCTGGTGGCTACCGCCAGAGCAAGGCCACCTCCCTCGACGCCGCGTACGTGCGGAAAGGCCATCCCGTGACCGACTGCGGTGGTGGCAATCGCCTCACGCTGCATCGCCTTCTCGACCAGCAATTCGGCACCGTCCACGAAGCCTTCGACCTCCATCTTGCTGCAGATTTCCCGGAATGCCTCTTCCATGCACGTGGCATGGATACGCGGCAGCATCAGCTCCGGTGCGGAGAAACGGGCGATTCCCGCGGAGGGCAACCCACCGCCCTGACCCTTGGGCAGGCGCCGCGGATAGGGGGGGATCAACGCGTAGAGAATGCGTGCACAATTCGGGCAGGTGTATATGCGATCGGCAGCCTTGATCTGCGGCAGCATGCTGACCGGAAGATTCATTCCACAACCGCCGCACGCTTTCCCGACCACCGGTACCACCGCGGGCGGTGACTTGCGCTGGAGGCGTGCAACCCGATCGGCTATACCCCGGGGCAGTCGCGATATCAGATCCTCTATGGCCTTGTCGAGACCTTTCAACCTCCTTCGGGAGAGCAACGTTTCGTGCTGCATCCGGGCCTCATAAAGCTCCTGGAGCTGTACCAGATGATTGGTAATCGCCTTCACGCGATTTGCCTGACCGCTATCCATGGCTGCCGTTCCACCGGCTCCGCAGCGCAACGTCGTATAGCATCGCCGCCGAGTTCAAAACAAGACAATTCGATCGGGCGATGATTGCGACCGCTGCCGGGCTCTGCTAGTCTCACGCTGGCCGAGAGCGTTTGGTCCGGGAGCGACGTATGCTACAGGGGTCCAAACCGGGTTCACCGGTAGTTTTCTACATCAGCGGCCATGGCCTGGGTCATGCTTCAAGGACGTGCCAGATCGTCGGAGCGTTTATCCGCGGTTATCCGGAGATCCCCGTCCGCGTAGTGAGCGGGGCCCCGGTCTGGTTCATCAGGGAGCGCCTGGGAGATGCAATATCTTCTCTTGAGGACCGCACCCTGGACGTGGGATTGGTGCAGGTTGATCCCATCAGGGTAGACCGGAAACTGTCGGCCGATCGAATCACTGCGCTGCTGGAACAATGGGACGGGCTCGTAGACCGCGAATCTGCCCACCTGAAAGAGATCTCCGCCGGGGCGGTGGTCTGTGATGTTCCGGCGGTTCCGGTTGAAGCCGCCCACCGTCTCAGTATTCCCGCAGTGGTGTCGGCAAATTTCACCTGGGACTGGATCTATCAGGGCTACGACGACGGTTCAGCGGTGTGGAAACGGGCCGTCGCGCGGTTCCGGAGGGCCTATGCCCGCGCAGATCTGCTTCTGAAAATGCCGTTCTCGCCCTCCATGGAAAATTTCGGTCGCCGGATCGAGATCCCCCTGATTTCCACACCGGGAAGAAACCGCCGGGCTCAGTTGGAAGCCTTGCTGGGTGTGCCACGGGAAAGGTTGCTGGTCCTGTTGGCCTTCTCGTCCGTACCTTTGGAGCCGGAGGCCATGGATCGCCTGGCCCGGGATCCGGGGGTTCGCTTTCTGTTGCCGGAGCCGGCCAAGGTGCACCACCGCGGGTTCCAGACGGTCTCCCGCCGTGCCATTGAATTCGGTGATCTGGTTGCATCTGTGGATGTGGTGGTCTCCAAATCCGGGTTTGGGATAGTTTCGGATTGTATCGCCAACCGTAAGCCGCTGGTCCTGGTGGAACGCCCTGATTTTCCCGAAAGTGAGTTGCTGGTGCGGGAGGCACCCGAATACATTCCCTGCCGGGTAGTGAGCGCCGAAGATTTCTACGAGGGGAAATTTCTGGCGGCGGTGTACGCCGTAGCGTCGGATCGAACATCCAAGCGTCCTGCGGTAATGGGCGGCGCGGCCCTGGCCGCAGAGTGGATCAGGAAGATGTGGTATCCTGCGCGAGGGCAGCGCGGCGGGTGATCGCTGGGGGCTTGTCGGCCCGGCGGTGATGTGGAGAATAGGCGTGTGACTGGGGATAACTTGAAGGAGGTTGCGTCGTGGAGAAGGCAGGTGATCACATTCCCCGCTTGGAAGAGTTGAAGATAAAGATATATTCAGACGGGGCTGATCTGGATTCCATTATCGCCGCTTACCAGGAGGGACTGGTCAAGGGATTCACGACCAATCCTACGCTCATGTCCAAGGCGGGTATCACGAATTACATGGCTTTCGCCTCGGAGGTGCTGCGGGTGGTGACGGACTTGCCGGTTTCTTTTGAGGTCTTCTCCGATGATTTCGATGGAATGCGGGAGCAGGCGGAAAAGCTCTCTGCGCTGGCCTCGAACGTATACGTGAAAATCCCCGTCACCAATACCCGGGGAGATTCGTCCGCACCTCTCATTCGGGATCTGTCCGGCCGGGGGCTGAAACTGAACATCACCGCCATCCTTTCTCTCAGGCAAGTCAGGGAAGTGGCCGACGCCCTCGACCCGGATACGCCGGCGATCGTATCGGTTTTTGCGGGGCGCATTGCAGATACCGGCCGGGATCCGACACCCCTAATGAGAGAAGCGCTGAATATTCTTGGCAGACGTCCCCGGGCGGAACTCCTGTGGGCAAGCCCCCGCGAGGCACTGAATATCATCCAGGCTGAAAGCATAGGATGCCATATCATCACGGTCACGCCGTCCTTGCTTGCCAAGGCACGGCTCTTCGGAAGGGACCTGGAGGAGTTTTCGCTGGAAACTGTAAAGATGTTTTACCATGACGCGATCAAGAGCGGATTCCGCATCTAGTTGAATAGTCACTGCACGGGACGGCCGGGCATGGGAAGGAGGCAGAGATGATCATCACGCGGACGCCGTTTCGGATCACGCTGGGCGGAGGAGGAACCGACCTGCCCTCGTTCTATACCGATCACGGAGGCTTCATCTTTGCCATGTGCATTAATAAGTACATGTACCTGATGTTGAACCGGCGGTCGGTGGCCGACCGGAAAATCGTGGTCCGCTACAGCAAGGTGGAGATCGTGGACGACATAGAGGAAATTCAGCTTCCGCTTGCGCGGGAAGCATTGCGCATGCACAACGTGCGGGAAAACATAGAACTTACCAGTGTCGCTGACATGCCGGCGCGCACCGGGCTGGGGTCCTCGGGTGCCTACCTTGTGGGACTGCTGACTGCGATTCGTGCCTACCGGGGCGAACCGGCTTCCTCGGTAGATATCGCCGAAGAAGCGTGCCACATCGAGATCAACGTGTTGCACGAGCCGGTAGGCAAGCAGGACCAGTATATGGCCGCGCTCGGCGGATTCCGCGTGTTGGAAATCAGCACGAGCGGGCAGGTGGCGATCCGGAGAGTTCCGGTGGATTTTCAACTGGCAACGGAGCTGGTGTCAAAGGCAAGGGTGTATTATACCGGTGTGCAGCGCCGGGCCACGGCAGTGCTCGAGGAACAGGACGAGGCTACGCGGCGACGGGAGCGCCCTGACCATCAGCGAGTGGTTGACTGCCTGTTGCATATCAAGGAAATCGGGCATCGCATT
The DNA here is from genome assembly GCA_012961745.1 of Kiritimatiellia bacterium. Classification (GTDB taxonomy): domain Bacteria; phylum Verrucomicrobiota; class Kiritimatiellia; order B70-G9; family B70-G9; genus B70-G9. The sequence goes on from DTYT01000255.1 coordinate 10,108, forward strand.
CTTAGGGCCTTCGAGGAGCGTGACTTGGATGCCTTCGGAAGGCTGCTGGACGATCACTGGTCCTACAAGAAGAAGATGTCCGCCAGGATCAGTCTAAGTGTAATCGATTCGCTCTATGGCCACGTCAAGAAAGAGTTCGGTGTGCTTGGGGGGAAGCTAATCGGTGCCGGCGGGGGCGGTTTTCTGATGCTCTACTGTCCCGAGCGGGGTCGCGAGCTGGACGCATTCATGGCAGAACGACAGATGCCCCGGATAGACTATTTTCCCGCTCTCCAGGGCTCCCGGGTCGTAAGCGACATGACTGCCTTCGACGATTTCGGCTGGCAGCTCGCCGATTCCTGAGTGGCGAACCGTTGATTCCGAGAGGGCCCCAAAAAGCTGCTGGTTCACCCGCCTCCCGCCAACGGTCCGTCTTCCTGTCCGGCAGTCGCTGCCTCGTCACTGGCAACGGGTATCTCCGGCGGATCGTGCGACCGTTGCACATGCAGGCTGGATGAATCTCTGCTGCTCAACTCTCACGGACTGGGGATCGCGCGTTTTGCGTACCCCGGGATGGTATCGCAGCGGGTCTGCTCGCGGGTGAATCGGGACACCGCAATGCTAACAGATGCACTCGGGTATGCGAACTCCCGCGGTTTCCCAAACCCGCAGGACTTGGATCGTCAGCGGGCACAGAGTGTACCTTGCCAGAGGAGATGGCGGGCGCCTCCTTGCGATGTCCGGCCCGGGATTCATCTGGGCACCGGAGAACGGTGTATGGCAAAGCGATGTTCCTTGCTGGTAACGGCCGGCTATGCTAGGCTAGGGTGCTTGAACGGTGGACATGCGGAGCGCGGAGGCTCGAATGCAACGACCCCAAGACTCAGGGGATGATTCTTTCCGCGAGATCTGTACCGGAAGGCGGGGTGTGAATCCCGACACCCTACAGCAGGTGATCCTCCTGGCCGTGGAGCTCGCCCGGGAAGGAAGAGAAGGCCGCAAGGTGGGCACTCTTTTCGTCGTTTCGGACGAAGAGGAAACTTTGAAGCGTTCTACGTGTCTCATACTGGATCCCTTGTGGAATCATCCTGATGATGCCAAGCGGATCAGTGATCCCAACATGCGGGAGACCGTAAAGGAACTAGCGCAACTGGACGGCGGCTTTGTGGTCTCGGACTCGGGCGTGGTGCTCTCCGCCTGTCGATACGTGAGTGCTCCGTCAGAGGGAATTAGGCTGCCCATGGGATTAGGGAGCCGTCACATGGCGGCCGCTTCGATCACCCGGGCGACCAAGGCCGTGGCGGTGGTGGTGTCCGAAACATCCATCGTCAGGGTGTTTGACGACGGTGAAATAGTAGCGGAAATTATCCCGGAACTGTGGCTGCTTCGCCGCTATGGTCTCCATCTGACCGCACCCTATTCCGCTCGCAGCGTGGAGGATATGACCGTGGTCAGCAAGAATGAATGAGGCCAAGCACACAGCCGACCGGCTGGCAGATGCTGTCAGAGCGATTCTGAAAGAAATGGGGGAAGACCCCTCCCGTGATGGTCTGCTGCGTACTCCCCAACGAGCTGCCCAGGCTCTCCGCTTTCTCACCCGGGGCTATGCGCAGAATCCCCTGCAGATTATTCAGTCGGCCGTCTTCCCTTCCGAATCGCATGATATGATCATTGTGAAGGACATTGAAATATTCAGTCTGTGTGAGCATCACCTGCTGCCCTTCTACGGACGGTGCCATATCGGCTATGTACCTGCCGGAAGAGTGGTCGGGGTGAGCAAGCTGGCGCGGCTTGCAGAGGCCTATTCCCGCAGACTTCAGCAGCAGGAACGCCTTACCCACCAGATTGCCGTCGCACTGATGGACGCCCTGAAGCCGGTTGGTGTCGGCGTGGTGATTGAGGCCCGCCACCTCTGCATGATGATGCGCGGAGTTGAAAAGCAGAATTCAGCTATGGTTACATCTGCGATGCTGGGCCATTTCAGAAGTTCAATGGCGACACGGAGCGAGTTTCTTCAACTCATCGGGAAATCATCACCCTCGTAGGGGAAACCTCGCCCCCGGGAGGGCTGTCCCGGCCGAGGCGACCGGTGTATTATTGAGATAGATGGTGAAGCAAAAAGTCACAATGGGCCTGGGATTCCGCGCCGTGCCCGCCGCGCAGGTGGTTTTGAGAGCGGTGATGGTTCTGTTGACCTGCGTTCTGACGCGGGCGAAGGTATCACCGCCGGCTGCTCCGATTGGCATGCTCAGGGTTACCGGGACGGGCGTGTTTATCCCATTGAAGGATCTGGGACTGAGATATCCGGTGGGTAAGCGCCTGCCGCTCTTTCAGGAGACGAGGGGCTACTATGTTGTCAAGGTAACCACGCCCGAGTACGGCGAGCGGCTGTGCGCTTTTCCAGTCAGAAACCGTCGGGGCGAGGCTACTGCTTGGGTCACCGAGGACGGTTTGCTGATTTTCGGCCGACCGACGGTATCATGCCCGGGCAGATTCTACTTCTCGCGAGGAGAATTGTTGCCGGTGGTAGCAAAGGGGGAGAGGGGTTATCTGGCCGAAGTGACACGCTTCGGGCGCAAGGTACAGATCCTCATTCCCCGGGACCGTAGCGGTCTTGAGTTTCTGCCGTGGACTCCCCCGTCCAAAAAGGAAGCCAAAAAGGGCGAGCTGGTGGTGGCCGAAGCCGCCGCGGAGAGGAAAGGCGCGGAGCCGGGGTCACGTCCCTCTGCGACATCGTATTACAAGAAGCCGCCCGTCCGCCGGGTGGGAAAGAGAACCCTTCCCGCACCTGCCGGTCCTGGAGAAGAGACGGAAGCCGTGACCGGCGAGATAACCGGGCCTTCCGAAGGGGAGTCCGCAGCAGTGGGACGCCGTCCCGCGAAAGAACCGGAACCCGGTGTGGTTCCGCCCACGCCGGCACAGGCCGCAGCCGCGAAAAGGGCTGCGGCTGGAGTGCAAAAGAAGCCCGCGGCAGTGCCCGAAGCGAAGGAGTACATCATCGAGATCGA
>DTYT01000256.1 GCA_012961745.1 Kiritimatiellia bacterium
CCGCGGAACGATTCAGGCCGGCACGGAGACCGATGAATTTCGGATGCGGCTGGAGGAGGAGGAACCGGCGGTGACGGCGATCAAGCAGGAAGTCAAGCGCGAAGAGTCGGAGCCGGGTCGGTTCAAGGTCTCTTGCAGAATCCGCGTCAGAAACGATACCGATGGTGAGGTCCCGGTCGAGGTAGTGGACACGCCGGCGGACACCGGCTGGAAGATGTTCAGCTATGCCCATCCCTACCGGCGGGACGGCGATCTCGCGATTTTCGAACTGAGCATTCCAGCTCACGGCGAGAAGGTGATTCGGTACACCATCCTTACCGAGCGCCCGGCACCCGCCCTTCCCCGGAGGTAGGCGCTCGTTGTCTCACCTGTCGTCCTGCGCAGCCCGGTGCCTTCTCCCCGAAGGCATGCACTTCTTCTCGACAGGCCGTCCGGCGGGCGGTCGATCGCGCCGATCGCCGCCGCGGGCGGACTTGGCAGGGGAGCGCGCGGCTGGCAGAATCGGGCGTGGTCGGCGGCATCGTTCCTGTGACCGGAATTATGACTATGCCCCGGAGACTCTCGCTGAGCCTGTTGATGAGCGTGGTGATCTGGGCGGTATTCACCTGGCCTCTTCCACTTCACCTTGGCAGAGGTATCCCTTCTTCAGCCCGTAATGTGGAGCCGGGAAACGTACGCCGCATGATTCCCGGCGACCACCTGCAACTTCTCTACTATTTTGACCTGGCCGCGGAGACGTTTCGCGGGCGTGTTCCCCTGTTCACCGATCCTTACCAGTTTGACGCCGGCCCTTACACGAACCCCTTTCCTCTCTATCACTATTATGTTCCTCAAAGCCTGATCTACGCCTGCCTCAAGCCGGTGGCCGGTCAGGCGGCGGCTTGGAATCTCACCGGGTTTCTCTACGTATGGGGGGCATACCTGCTCTTGTGGGTCCTGGTGAGAAGGTACGCGTACTCCGAGGCGGCCGCCGCGCTCGGCGCACTCCCGGTATTGGTTCTTCCCTGTCGCTGGCACGCGCTTCTTGGTGGAAGCCCCTCGGGCTTCGCCCCGGTATGGACTGCTTTGACCATTCTGGGCCTGGATGCGGTGGGACGCGGCGCACCATGGGCGGGGGCCCTAGCCTCTGTGGCGGGTCTGGTTTTTCTGCGGGCCGCCGACGGCCAGGCGTTTTACTTCGTGGTTCTCTCATCGCCCTTCTGGCTGGTGCTGGGTCTTGTGCATGGATGTTTCAGCGGACGGCGCCCCCGCTGGGGACGGGTCATCGCCGGGACGGCCGTTGCCGGGCTCGGGGTCCTGGCAGGAGTGACATATTCCCTGCTGATCCGGTGGCGGCACTTGGCGGTCTCCACGATGCGGGAGGGGCGCCCGCTGGCTGAGACCGTCCTTTTCAGCCCCCACTGGCAAGGCCTCTTTTCCTGGTCCGCGGGCAGCGGTGCGACCAATCAGATTTTCATTGGCGTGGTGATCCCGGTCCTGCTCTTCGCCGGACTGGCGGTCGGCCTCCGGAACCTGAGAGACAGGCATCGGAGAGGAGACGCCGTCATTCTAGTTCTGCTGGTCGCGGCGACGGTGGTACTGGTCCTGTTGTCTCTGGGCGTACGCGGACCTCACCACGGACTTGTATTCCGCGCCGCCCGGCGCATGATTCCCGGTTTCCATTTTCTGCGTCAGCCGGCACGTATTTTCTCACTCATGCCCGTGCTTCTGGCGCTGGGGGTCGTCGCCGCGCTGGGGTGCCTCCGACCATGGAAGGGCAGGGGCGGTCGGCTATTGCCGTACCTGGTGGGCATTGTCTTTCTATTGGAATGCAAGGCTCAGGTCAGTACCACGGTCTGCCTCCTTGACAGGGATCAGCCGGCTTACCAGGCGGTCGTGGAAGATGCTTCCCAAAGGAGTATTGTGCCGCGGGCGGTGGTCATACCTTTGTGGCCGGGAGACTCCGCGTGGTCCTCACTGTACCAGCACTACGCGATGCTCCACGGGCTTCACATGCTCAATGGATACCTGCCGGTGACCGGTACTTCTTTCGTGGAGAACGTATTTCGACCGCTCAAGGGCCTCAACAGCGGCGTGCTGGATCGGAAACGCTTGCAGCTTTTGAGCAAGCTGCGGGTGAATTACCTCTTGCTCCACGAGAACGCTTTTCCCGAGAAGGTCAGCCCCTTTGCCGTGGCTTTCACTTTGGACCGGCTGCTCCGACACCCGAGATTGCATCTGCTGAGGCACGCCGGACCGGTATGGGCCTTTGCAATCCGGGCCGCCGCGGACTCGGAGCGCGCGCGGCCAGCGGAGGGGTCAAGGTGCAGCGTGATCTGTCCCACCCGCCATTTCTACGCCGGCGAATTGACGCGGCGAACCCCCCTGGTGGTTCGCCGGGACGATCGGGTCACCTATCTGCGCCTGGACGAGAAGTCCGGCTCCGAGCTCCGGTTGCCCGCTATCTCTTCACCGCCAGCCGACCGGCTTCGCTGGATGATCCTGGCGCGCGGTGCCGGCAGGCTGGAGGTCTGTACCGAAGCTCCGGGACTGGGCGTTCTCACCCGCTCGGTGCTGCCGATCGACTGCACCGATCCCCGGTGGTTCCAGGCTCCCCTTTCGCTCTCTGACTACACGCGTATCCGGGCCCGACTCGTCGCTCGCGAAGGGGTGGTTGAAGTGGCCCACGTTTTCCTTGGCGCCGGCGAGTGGGATCCTCCCCTTCCGGGAGAAGAGATTCTTCTACCCGCCTTCTGCCTTTTCCACGCCGGCCATACCACGCCGGCTCTGGCGGCGGTTGAGCTGGACCCCGAGAGGGATCCCCATGCGGTTGTGCTATACGGACCCAAGTTGCCTCTTGTGCCGGGAGAATATGAGATCGAGTTGGAATATGATAGTGATGCGCCCCCCGGCACACGGCTAGGGCGCTTCAACGTACGGCACATGGATAGGGGTCAGACCGCCTGGCAAGCGGTTGTAGTCGGACGCCCCGCTACCCTGCGCTTTGAAGAAAAGGTGGGCATCCCCTTCTTTGTCGCCCTGCTGTTCGAGCGGAGGGCACCGATGACGGCCTACGGTGTGCGCGTAAGACGGCTCCGGTAGACGCCGGACCGCGTTGCCCCGAGATCTCCGATGGTCGGGGTCCACTTGGCGCGGTACGCTCGCGGCGCGCGAGATGTGCCGGTTTAGCATTACCGCATCAGTTCGGCGGCCCCGGCTTGTCGGCAGATCGCTTTTTCCATCCCGCGCGCGCGGCGAAAGTGATAATCTGGCGTGGAGGGTGTGGTGGATACTGCTTGCTCGATTTGGGCCCGATTTCAGCCTGGATTATCCGCCCGTGCGGCTGAAATTTGGCTTTGCACAGCCGGCGGCGTGGTCTAAGATTGGCATATCGGGATTGGAGTAATGTTGACGTCGACGGCCCAAATCGTGTATTTTGGAATTGACAGGACTCGGTTGCGGTGTGTTCAAGAAGTAGGGGGTTACAGTATGAAGCGACTTGTTCCAGTGCTCTTTCTGACGGCGGCCGGGGCGGCTTTGCTCTGCCATGCGCAAACCAACCAGGTGCTCAGCCGCAACGCCGTCGGGTACGTACGGGTCACTTGCCCGCGGGGGGGGCTGGTGTTGGTGCGAATGGATTTCGAGAGTCTTGACGGCAGTGATTTGCATGCCGAGGACGTCTTCGGTGACCAGCTACCAAGCGGCTCCAGAATCTATGCGTTCGATCCCAGCATACCAGGCTACGTGACAGACATTTACACTTTTCTGGGCTGGAGTACAAATATTGTATTCC
>DTYT01000257.1 GCA_012961745.1 Kiritimatiellia bacterium
CGGGGGCTGGGGCCGGACAGGCTGCCGCTGGTGGCGGTGATGGGTTCGGCTTTCTTCGTGGCCTCGCTGATCCACGTGCCGGTGGGGCCTTCCAGCGCCCACCTGATCCTGAACGGGTTGTGCGGGTTGTTGCTGGGATGGGCGGCATTCCCGGCGCTGCTGGTTTCGCTGTTTCTGCAGGCGGTGCTTTTCGGTTTCGGGGGAATATCCACGCTGGGTGTGAATACTTTCGACATGGCCGGACCGGCGGTGTTGGCAGGGATGATCTTTGGCAAGGGCTGCGGTGCGCGGGCCGGGAGGCGCCAGCAGTTTGCCGCCGGATTCGGGGCGGGAGCGGCGGCGGTGTTGGGCGGATGCCTGGCCACGGCTGCGGCCCTTTTCCTTTCCGGGAGGGAATTGCTGCCGGCTGCCGCGGTCCTTGCGGCGGCACACGTTCCGGTGGCGCTGGTGGAAGGGCTGGTCACCGGCTGGGCAGTGGTGTTCCTGGGGCGGGTATGGCCGGACATATGGGAGGGCAGGGGAAAATGAGGTTCCACACGATAGTTCTGTTGGCGCTTTTCCCATTCCTGCCGGGAGTTGTTCACGCTCACCGGTTGGTGCTGTTTGCCACGCGGGGTTCCAGTGGGATCGTCGGGCGGGCCTTCTTCAGCGGCGGGAGCCCGGCGGCAGGCATTCCGGTGAGGGCGCAGGACGCCTCCCGCCGCCGGCTGGCGGAGGTCCGCACCGACCGGCAAGGCCGCTTTTTCATCGCCGGGCTGCCGGCCGGATCGCTGGTGCTGGTGGGGGAAACCGCGGATGGGCACCTCAGCGAGTTTCGTCTGAGCGCCGGCGATGAGCATGCGCCCGGGGTGGCCCAGGGGTCGGCGGCGGTAGCCGGTCAGTCGTCCTCGCGGATGGCGCAGATCGAAGCGCTGCTGCAGCGGCTGGAAACGCGGATATACCTGCGTGACATACTGGGAGGAATCGGCTATATCGCCGGCGTCTGGGGAACCTGGGCGTTGGTCCTCGCCCGCCGGGCCGGGGGGCGCGGGGCGCGGGCGGCTGCGGAAGGCGACCATGACGTGCCTGGATAATATCAGCGCGGGAAAGATGTTCCAGAGGCTTGATCCGCGGACAAGACTGGGGGCGGCGGTCTGGCTGGCCCTTTGCTTCGCGCTGGTGCGGCGCCCGGCCGGATTGGGAGCTGCCATGCTGTGCGGTTTCGGCCTGATCCTTGCGGCGAGGCTCGACATCCGCCAGCTCGGGCGGCGGTTGCTGCCGATCAACCTGTTCATGCTTTTTGTGCTGGGAACTCTGCCCTGGGCGTGGCCCGGCACCCCGCTGCTCCGGGTGGGGCCGCTGCAGTACACTCGCGAAGGACTGATCGCGGCCGGGCGCCTGGCGGTCCGGGGCAACGCGATCCTGCTGGTGATGTTCGCGCTGGTGGCGACCCTTCCCGTGACCGACCTGGTACGCGCCTTGGCGGCAATGCGGGTGCCGCCGGCACTGGTGGTCATTTTCACGCTCATGGTCCGCTACGTGGAGGTGATTCATCACCGGGAATACGCGCGCTTGCGCCGGACGATGCGGGTGAGATGTTTCCAGCCGGGGATGAACCTGCATACCTACCGCAGCCTCGGCTACATGGTCGGCATGCTGATGGTGCGCAGTTTCTGCCGCGCGGAGCGCGTTCTGGAAGCGATGAAATGCCGGGGATTCTCCGGCAGGTTGCCGCTGGCGGTATCTGGAGGGCCGGGTGTGGGGGATATCGCCTTCGCCGCGGCAGCCGGCGCGGCGGGCGCGGCGATTCTGGCGGGGGGAATCTGATGAGTGAACCGCTGCTGGCGCTCAGAGACATCGTCTTCGGGTATGAGCCGGGCCGGCCCGTGCTGCAGAGGTGCTCCTTGGCGCTGCATCGGGGGGAGAAGATCGGGCTGGCGGGACCCAACGGCTCCGGCAAGAGCACCCTGTTGAAGATCATGATGGGGCTGCTTCGGCCGCAGCTCGGCGATAGATGGGCCTTCGGTCGGATGCGGCGGGCCACGGACGACGATTTCTTGGAGGTTCGCCGCCGCGTGGGCATGTTGTTTCAGGACGTGGACGATCAGCTTTTCTGTCCCACGGTGCTGGAGGATGTGTGTTTCGGCCCCCTCAACCTGGGAATGGGCCGGGCGGAGGCGGTCCGCCGGGCGGCTGCGGTGCTGGCCCTGGTCGGCCTGCAGGGATTCGAGGAGCGGGTGACTTTCCGCCTGTCGGAAGGCGAGAAGCGCCTGGTGGCTCTGGCCGGCGTGCTTGCCATGGAACCGGAAGCGCTGCTGCTGGACGAGCCGCTGGCCGGGCTGGACCGGGACGCGGCCCGGCGGGTTTCGCGGCTGATCCGCGCGTTGCCGCTCAGCATGGTCATTGTGGCCCATGACCGCGATTTCCTGGCAGAGTCATGCGACCGCATCGTTGAATTGCGCGGAGGACGGATCACCCGGAGTCGTCCGGAGACGCGCACGGGGCGCGACTCTTTCCCGGCCCCGGTACGCCCCGTGGACTGCTTTCGCGGAACGGCATCCCTGCCGCAAGCCGATCTTTTCCGCCCCGGAGAGGAGCAAACATGAAAGGAGACAGAGACCTGTGACTGCGTGGAGACAATCTCACTCACCGAAAGGCGGTTCGGCGGACGTTTCGAGCGGAATCCCCGGGTCGTTATCGGGCCGGCGGATGGAGGTGGGCTTCAGAGCCGGTGCAGCGGGATACATGAAGGGCTGCATTCTGGGGATTGTGCTCGGCCTGGGGGGTCTGACCGCTTGGGCGGGCCCCGGTGCCGGCGAGTCTTTCCGGGAAAACACTTCCGCCTTGATCACGATGGAGGTGGAGGCTTCCTACTCTTCCCAGGGCTGCGAGGAATCTTCCGATGTCTGCTTGGCGACCTTCGAGCTGGACCTGGAGAGCCGTCCGGCAACCGGGCTCAGCGTCTGCGCGGTGTTGCTCTGGGAGGAGGACGAAACCGAGCCGGTGGACCTTGACGAGGGTTACGTGGTAGTGGACGGTCGCGTGATGGAGACCCTCCCCCTGTTCCTGAAGGCTGGCCGAATGTATCTCCCCTTCGGTACACTCGATTCGTGCCTGATAAGCAGTCCCCTGACACAGGAGCTGGGCGAGACTCGGAAATCAGCGGTGATTGTGGGCTGCGGGCCGGACCGTGTCACCGTCCAGGTCGGAGTATTCAATGGAGATCTGGACGAACCGGATGGCGAGGATGAGCTGAGGAATCTGGTGGCAGCCGTACGGGTCACGCCGGTTGACGGCGTGGAACTCGGTGGCTACTGGATTTCGGACATGGGGGAGAGTGACGGGCTGCGGGATGAACTGGAGGATGCGGTCGCCGGGGCGGCGGACCGGGTGGTAGTCGGCGGGGATGGGAGGCCTGCGGTGGAAGCAGGGCGTCCGGGGATCCCTTACCGGGATGTCGCCGGTGCTGGAGGGTACGTCTCACTGCAGGTGGGAGCGGTAGGGCTCGGGGTGGAGTATGTGAGCGCGCTGGAGGACTTCCGTTCGGGCCTGCTGGGCCGGCAAGAAGCCCGGCCGGCCGCCTGGAACCTGGAGGTAGCGTGTGCTCTGGGGGAGAAGTGGGAGATCAGCGCCCGATACGAGGGCTGCCATGAGTTCCCGGACTTTCCCGAGGATCAGTATGGGGGCGCCGTCAGGTGGACCATCTCGGACGCGGTGGCCTTGGCGGTGGAATACCTGCACGGGGAATTCGCCGGGACCGAAGATCCACGCGACCAGGTGACTGCACAACTGGCCGTCACTTATTGACCCCGGTGTACTCCTGCTCCCCGGCCGGTGTTCCCGGGGAGGCGGTTGCCGCGGTCATACCTGTTACGCGGTCGAGCATCACCAGTTGATGCTGGCCGGTTGTTGAGGGATCAGCGGCTCCGGCCAGCACGGGCTGCCTGCGTCTCCTAGGCGAGCAATTGACGAGGGGATTCTCAGCCGCCCGGCAGAAGGCGCACCCTTATCTCCTGGGCGGCGATCCATCTCCGGAGGGCCGACTCCATCTCCCCCCGCAGGCTGTCCACATGGCCCCGGCCGTCGAAGTCCGCGGTGGTGACCAGCAAGGAGTGGGTTTCCAGGGTTATCCGCGTTCTGGCGGAATCACTGGTGGGGGAGCCGATTATGGCGTCCGGGTCGCGGATCACGGGCAGGCCTTCCGCATTCAGAGGACCACGGCCGATGCTGTGGATGATTTCCCCCGCTCGACCGATATCCCACACCAGGGGTCCCCGCAGGCACTCCGCATCGAAGGCGCTGATAGAGTAACCTGTTTCGAGTGACAGGAGGTTGATTACGTCCACCGCCGCGTTGACGAAATTCAGGCCGGAGTCCTTTGCTGCCCGGCGCCGCAGGGCTTCTGCCGAAGGCCGGTACCGCGAAGGATCTTTGCCGCAGGCCTTGTAGGCGGCCCGGGTGGCGGCGATTACCGACTGCCCGGCGATCCGGTCCAGCGGGTATTCCGCAGCAACCTTGTTCAGGGTCTTCCGGATGCGGTTCTTCAGCTCTGGGGGGGTGTTGCGGTTCGTGATCCGGCAGGCCAGGACCAGCACCCGGATCCTCGGGCAGTGATCCGTCAGGGCGGGGGATATTTGTACCGGCGGCAGATGCATGGTCGGCCCTTCCTGGGGTGGGGGGCTTTCCTGCCAGTCACCGCGCCGGCGGTAGTTTTCGAGGATGCGGGCAAGGCGCTCGTCAAGCAAGAGTACCAGATGGGGATCGTCGCGGAAGTAAGCATCCGGGATATCCAGAACTGCAACCCGACGGGAGGCGGTCTCGGGAAAAGAAGACCGCAGCGCTTCCCGGTGCCACTCTTCCATGCAGACGACGATATCCGCCCATTTCACGTCTTCGGCTTGGCAGACTTTTTCCGACTCGGGGAGAATGCCGCAGGAGCGGGCCTCGTAACAAGGATGTCCCGCAAGCATTTTCTCGGCGGTAGGGCTACGGTTCAGATTGGCGGAGCAGACGAAGAGCACCCGGGTCTTCTCCCGGGGCGGCGAACGAGGGCTGTCCGCTGCCGGCAGCATCGTGATTCCGTAGCCTGTGTATCGTTCCGCGGGGCTGGTTCTTCGGCACCAGACAATACCGGGCGGACGCAGAAGGCAAGCCGATAGTGGCGCGTTCCGGGGAGGGTCGGTATATCGCCGGTCGCTGGCGGGGCGCGTGGATACGGGTTGCGGCGGTGATGCGGTCCGCCCGGCGCCGCCGGGTCTATACCAGCAGGCAAAAGTGTGTTTGAATCTGCGGTTGGCCCGCTATAGAGTAGGATTCTTTGAGGGTTCTTCGGTGGCGACGCGCCGTTGCTTTTCCGGGGACGGTGACATGGCGGAAGAGGACCTACAGCATCTGCTGGAGCAGATCCACCGGGAGGCGGTGGAGAAGGCGCAGCAGGAGGCCGAGCGCATCGTTTCAGCCGCGAGGCAGAAGGCGGCGTCGGTTGTCAAGGAGGCCGAGGCGGAGGCCGCCGGTATTGTGGAGAAGGCCCGGCGTGATGCGCAAGCGTTCACCGAGCGCAGTATGCGGACCTTGGAGCAGGCGGCGCGGGATCTGTTGATCACGGTGGGCAAGGGGGTGGAAAACATTCTTTCGGATCTGGTTGCCGAGGCGGTGGAGGAGGCGCTGACCATCGACGTGGTCAAGCAGATGTTGATCAAGATCGCCGAGGCCTGCGCCCGGCGTGAAGGCGAAAGCCGCATAGAGATTCTGATAAGCCCCGACGACGAGCAGGAGCTGGTAAAGTTTTTCGCCGAGCGATACCGGCAGAAGATGCTGCGCGGGATCGAATTGCACGTCGACAAGGAAATTTTCAAGGGCTTCAAGGTTTCCTTCGTGGAGGACTATGTTTACCACGATTTTACCCACGAGGCGATCGCGGAAGCCTTGAGCAAGTTCTTGCGGCCGCATCTGGCGGAGATCGTGCATCGGGTCGCCCGGGAGAAGCAGGAACAGATCGGCGGGGAGGTCGGGCGCGACTCGGGCCGCAGCGGGGCGACTGACACGCCCGGGAAGACCTCCGGGGCCGGAGGGCGGCGGCAATCCTCGCCCGAAAGCGGGTCGGGTGGTGAGTAATGAAGTACTACTACCTGGTGACATCCCTGCCCACGCTGGTTTTGGGAGAGACGCCGCCCCTAACCCCGGAGAAGTTCTTCTTTTCTTGTTCGACGGTTCTGGCTTCCGCCGACCTCGAGGAACTTGACCGCATCAACCGGGGAAGGACGGATGAAAGCACCCGTCCGTTCATGATCAGGTGGCGGGATGCGGAGACGCAGTTGCGCAACGCCGTGGCGGCGATACGCGCCCAGCGACGCGGGGTGGAGGTCCGGCCGTATCTGCGCGAGCATAAGGGCTTCGCGGTCTGGATAGAAAAGGGCGTGACCGATTGCTTCGCCAAAGAGAATCCCTGGGAGCGCGAAATGGCTCTGGACCGCCTGCGGTGGCGGATCCTGGATGAGCTCGGCCGGACCGATCCCTTCGGTGTCGGTGCGGTGTTCGCGTTTGCTCTGAAGCTCCGCTCGGCCTGGAAATGGGCCGGGCGGGATCCGGATCGTGGCCGTCAGACCCTGGGCCGTTTGTTCCTTGCGCCGGCGGGGGAGGCCGCTGCCCGGGCGATGGGATCGGCGGCGGGGGAGTCGGCCCCCGTGGAGGCCGACGAGGCGGTGGGAGTAGCCGATGGCTAGGAATGTGGGCAAGATCGTGGGGATCAACGGGAATCTGCTGACGGTTGAGTTTGAACTACCGGTTCGGCAGAACGAGGTGGCCTATGCGATTCTGGATGATCTGCGTCTCAAGTCGGAGGTGATCCGGATCCGGGGCCGCTATGCCGAACTGCAGGTTTTCGAGGATACCACCGGCCTGCGGGTGGGGGACGCGGTTGAATTCACCGGCGAGCTTCTTTCGGTGGAGCTGGGCCCCGGGCTTCTGGCCCAGATCTATGACGGCCTGCAGAATCCCCTTCCGGCGCTGGCGGAGGAGTGCGGTTTCTTCCTCAAGAGGGGGACCTACCTACCGGCGCTGGACCGCAGTCGCAAGTGGAAGTTTACGCCGCTGGCTTCCCGCGGGGATATGGTTCGTGCGGGATACGCGCTGGGCAGGGTGCCGGAGGGGATCTTCGAACATCGGATCATGGTTCCCTTCGCAATGGCGGGAACATACCGCGTGGTGCAGATCCGCCCGGAAGGTGAATACGCCATCGAGGAAGAGATCGCGGTCCTGGAGGACGAGAAGGGGAAGCGTCGTCCGGTGGGCATGGTACAGCGCTGGCCGGTCAAGCGACCGGTGCGCTGTTATGCGGAGCGCCTGCGTCCCACCGATCCCCTGGTGAC
>DTYT01000258.1 GCA_012961745.1 Kiritimatiellia bacterium
ATATTGGAGGATCTATCAAATGGAGCGGGAGACGGGACTCGAACCCGCGACGTTCAGCTTGGGAAGCTGACATTCTGCCACTGAATTACTCCCGCATCCACTGTCAAATATTACGAGTGCCGATGCCCATTTCAAGTCCCCATCCACCAGTACTGCTCGGTACGGCCGGCCGGTACCGGACCACGTTGAACCGCCACCTTTTCATTTGGTTCCGGCATTTTCCAATGGACTTCGGTATGCCCCCACGCGCAGAATACATCTTCAGCAATCCGGCTCTCAAGCAGCGGTCTATGAGCCGTTGGGGGGAAAGATGAAACTGTCGGAGATCCTGTGCGAGAACTGTGCGATAAAGCTCAAGTCGGGTACCAAGTCCGAAGTAATCCGTAAACTCTGCGAGCTCCTGGCTGCCAGTGGCATCGGGCTGGACGCAGATGACCTCTTCCAGGCCATAATGGCCAGAGAAGAAATAATGAGTACCGGAATCGGCTTGGGCATCGGCGTTCCGCATGTTCGGCTTCCTGCGGCGACACGAATGGCTGCAGCGGTTGCAGTCCTCGAACAACCAATGGAATTCCAAAGCCTTGACGATCAACCGGTGAATATTGTGGTGATGATCGTCAGTCCCGCCGGCACTCACCGCCAGTACCTGAAGGCGCTGGCGCATATCGCCCTGATCCTGAAAAACACGGATGTCCGACAGAGGCTCATCGCCGCCCGCGATGACCGTGAACTGCTTGAGATAGTGAAAAGTTTCTAGCCGGCGCATGAATACCCTGCTACTTCTGGCTGAGGCTCTCACGGTAGCCTATGTCATGCAGCGTGTAGCACGCCGTCTCGGCTTCCCCGCAGTGACCGGCTATGTCGCGGGAGGGATCCTCCTCGGAGGCTCGTTCCTGATTCCTTTCCCCTGGGGACGCTGGCTGGTTGATAACCTGATGCTTTCGGCCGGTCGTCTTGACAACCTTGAAGTGGTAACCAGGGTCGCGCTCGGTATAGTCGCCGTAGCCATCGGGGCTGATCTGCAACTGCACCGACTCCGTCGAATTGGCCGCAGTATAGCGCTGATCGTGGCCTTCGAATCCCTGGGGGCCTGCTTGCTGGTTTTCGCAAGCATCGTCGTCCTTTGGCCGGAACATCTGGCGACAGCCCTGGTGCTGGGGGCGGTGGCCTCGGCAACCGCGCCCGCAGCCACCCTGGCAGTCATCCACGAATGTCGTGCCCGGGGAGTATTGACCAACACCATCCTGGGGGTTGTTGGACTGGATGACGCCGCCGCATTGATTATCTTCACCTTCTGCAGCGCGGCGGCCAAATCGCTTCTGGGGCATACTTCCCTTGCATTCGGCAGCGTAATGCTTCGACCGGCGATGATAATCGCTGTCTCTCTGGTGACCGGAGCAGTAGCAGGAGGCATCTCCGCCCTGCTGATCAGCAGGGAAAGGAACCGGGAAATGCTGCTGATTCTGACCTCCATGACCATACTTCTCGCCAGCGGTCTCGCCATTCAGTTCGGGGCATCCCAGCTCCTCTCCTGTATGGCCGCGGGATTCGTGGTCGTAAATATCAATCCATTTGTGAGGAATCGTCTCCGCGAGGCCATCCGTATGCTGGGTCCGGTCTTCTACGCATTGTTTTTCATAATCGGAGGGGCTCACTTGAACACAACCCTTATCATGGTAGTAGGCGGCGTGAGCGTCGTGTATTTCCTAGCCCGCGCTTCGGGGAAGTTCGCTGGCGCCTGGCTGGGAGCGACCCTCGGCGGAGCCGTCCCACGCGTGCGACGCTACGTTGGTCTCAGTCTTCTGCCGCAGGTGGGAGTGGCGCTGGCGCTGGCCATGGTAGTCTCCCACGATTTCGGCAGCGGCGCCTACGGACCTGGGGGCGTCCGACTTGCGGATACTGTGGTGAATGTATTGCTGTTTACCACGATCCTCACCGAGTTGATCGGCCCCATCCTTACGCGTAGGTCTCTGATACGAGCCGGCGAGGCACATATCCAGCCGCAGCTGCTGGACACAAGCATACCGGAGTGATAAAGGTGGAAAAGAAGATGAAACTTCTTATAGTTGTATTGTTCAACGAGAACCTTCTCTCCGACGTGCTGCTGGCGCTCACTTCGGCCTTCGGCAGCCGCGTAACGGTACTCGACGCAGTAACCGGAACCGAGAATCTGGCGAGCCTGCTTCCCATATTCGCGGACTTCGGCGGTGGTCACTCGC
>DTYT01000259.1 GCA_012961745.1 Kiritimatiellia bacterium
ACCACGTAACAGTAGGCGGCGATCAGAACCTTCTTGCCGATGCGGGTGTGGCCGAGAGTCCCGATGCGGCAGAAGCTGCTTATGTTGGTGCCCTCGCCGATCTCGATGGTGCCGTCGGCCATGGTGATAATGGTGGATTGTCCGATGAAGACATAATCCCCGATGATTATTCCTTCACCCTGTACGCCCTTGGCATCCAGCGTGCAACCCTCGCTGATTACCACATTCCGGCCGAGCGAAATCCGCCAGGGACTTCGCAGGACCACGTGGCGCCCGATGATCGGCTTGCCGGCACACTCTCGGAACAGCCGGGGATAGAAGCAGCGACGCAGCCATAAACCCAGCGCACCGGGCCAGCCGCCGAAGAATCCTGTGATCAGTTCATATTCCAGCAAAGCACGCCACTGCCTGCGTCCCACCACGACGCGGCGGTACTTGGCCAGGGCGCTGCCGGGACCCCGGGTCAGTGCGGCCTGAGTGCCTTCGGTTTTCAACTCGCCTTCCTGTAAGCCGCGGATTCGCATCATGGCCTCCTGAGGTCTTCTTCCAGTGGTGCCCCGGCGGTTTCCCGATATCCCAGGTAGAGTATACAACCTAGCGAGCCCACGGTAAGCAACTTGATTCGCAGCAACAGTCCCATCGCCAGCGAGGCGGCAGAAGATATCCCCAGCAGGTGGAAATACGTCACGTATACCCCCTCGGTAAAGCCGAGATTCCCAAGAAAGGTCACCGGCAACATGGCCATGAGCATGCATACCGGGACCAGGGCGGCGACCCCCCGGAAACCGGGATCCACCCCGAAGGCCCGGAAGGAAACATACACGTTCATCCAGGTCAGGAAGTAGAACCATATCGTCAGTACCGTCAGCCACGCCAGGATGCCCGGCCGCTCCCTCAGGTGCCTGATCAGCAGGCCGAGCTTCTGCTGGAAAGTGCGAAGGGCGGCGAAGAGGCGGTGTGCCAGCCAATGCAGCGCACGGTTGGCCAGGCGGGTGGCCGCTCCCCCACGGGCCTCCAGTCTCCGTTCCGACCACTTCAGGATGCCGTGGATCATTTTCTCCGGGACAGCGAGGGGATCGCGCATGAACCACATCCCCACCACCATCCCCAGCAGCAGCACCGCCCCCCCGGCCGGTAGGGCCACCAACAGCCGCTGATACAATTCCGGGCGCAGCAGCGGAGAAACCACCGCCAGCAGAAGCAGGACAAGTATCCCGGAGAAGCGCTCGACAAACACCGCCGCCGCAGCGTCCGACTGGCTGCGGACAAGGCGCCCGGCGTAGAACGAGCGTACGACATCTCCGCCGATGTTGGAAGGAAGCATGCTGGTGAAGAAATACCCGATGAAATAAATCCGCAGAAGAGTGAGGAATCCCAAACGATGACCCCTGGCCCGGAGAACCAGCTGCCATTTCAGGCAACTGGAGCCGATCATTATCGCGGCTATGAGGAATGAGAGGATGACGAACCGCCAATCCACATCGCCGAGAACCCGCATCAGCTCACCCCGGCGCATGGTCGCGAAAATCAGAAGGAAGAAAAGGACGCTGAACCCGGCCTTTACCAGAATACGGGCGTTTCTCATGGCCTACCTCGTTCCCCGGCGGGGGGCCGTCGCAAGGATCCAGCTGGACGCGCGGCGCTGCCCACCAGGAGCCGGACTCCCACCACCATCAATATCACCACCATGATAAACTTTCCGTAGAAGAACAAGGCCGCTTCCGGCCGGTACCTGACCACGCGCGGCTTGCGGCGTGCGAATACCGGCAACAGCAGTACCAGCAGCGCGACGATGCCTATGCCATACCCGTACACTTGAGTGAAAAGGTGATGGGATATGCTGGTCACCTCGGAAAAATGGCGGGGAAATCCCAGTAGCCGGAATACCAGCGCCCAGGTGCCCTCATACGCCCCGAAGCCTGCCAGACCCGATACCGGAGTACTGGCGGCCAACTCCGCGCTGCAGAGCCCGAGAAACACCCGGGCCGGGTTCAGGTCGGCCAATCCATACCCCATGGGATGTGCCAGCGCATAGAGGAAGAAATAGAGCGAGCCGTACTTTGCGACCCGCACAAGCAGGGAAAGCCAGAACATCCTCAAGTAGATGCCCGCCTTGCGGGCCTGCCGGATATCCCTTTCCGCCTCTTCCCACGCGGCCAGCCATGAGCCGGGACGCCCGCCGGTATGTCGGATCATCAGTTGCAGCAGTTTCCGCACGGACCCGAAGGCATACGGCAGCCCCAAGAGAACCAGCCCGGTGACCGTTCCCATGGCCGCGGCCCATCCCGCGAGTGCTCCCCCGGAAATGCCGCTGCCCCCCAGCGCGACGGCCGATGCCAGTCCGATCATGGGGGCCAGCGCGATGAAGTCGAAAGGAACCGAAAGTGCATAGCTGGAGGTCGCCGCTCCGAATGGAACGCCCAGACGGGTCGTCACTATGTAAATATACACGAGCGTCCCAATCCGCATGGGTACGAGGTCGGAAAAGAAGTTTCTGACCAGCACCACCAGAAAGAGCGCTGGAAGCCACACCCGGTATCCCGCCACCTGCAGTACCAGGTGGTACCGCCACGTACGGAACAAGGTCATGGCCAGCGAGAACAGCAGAAAGCATCCTATTCCGGCGGGGTCCGCATTGATCAGGACACGTCCCACTTCCGCCGGCGGTACGCGCCGTAGAAGATAGGTGAATACCCCGGCGGTCACAACCAGGCTGAAGATCCAGTACAGGATACGTTTCGCCTTCGCGCGGCCTTGCGGATCGGGCCGCTCACTGTTCTTGCCCGCTTGCACTCCCGCGGCTCTCCACGACCCCCGCCCCGCCAGCACCGTCAAAAGAATCGTGCAAGGCGGGTGCCGTTGACGTATGCTCCCAAACCTGGTCCCGTTATGCAACCGCCGACCAGAACCCGGCTTTTCGGGCCGCTCGCCGGGGCGCTTGTAGCCCTGGTTTCCGGCTGCGGGGGCCGGCCGTCGGGGAAGGCTACCGCCGTCGCTGCCACCGTGTTCCGCACAGTGACCGGAAGCCCGCCTCTTCAAGCGGTGGTCGCCTACCAGGACGAAAAGGGGATATGGATCTACAGGCTCCCCCAGGGCGAGCGTACGATGGTCTTTGCGAAAGGACGCTACCCGCGCTGGTCGCCCGAGGGAGACCGCATCGTCTGCCACGATACGAGCACGATTTGGATAGTGGATGTGTGCCGCTCCACCGCACGACCGGTGGCCACCGCAAGGAAGCCGCGCGCGGTCGCCTGGTCATGGGACGGCAAGGCGGTGTTCTTCACTGACGGGGACTCTCTCAAGCTGGTTAATCTGGAAGATGGCTCCCGGTCGTCTCTTCTGCGCGGGCTCCGTATTCGCGAGGTTTCCGGCGAGCGCGCCTCTCGTCTCCTGGCACTCACGATTCGCTCAGCCGTGGGATACCGGGTATTCGTGCTGGATACACGGTCCGGCCATCTGCGGGCCGTGCGGCGCGGCTGTTCAGCCTCCCTCTGCCCCCGTGGCCGCAGGGTTACGGTAAACGGATCGGATCATCATTATCTTTTTTTGGTGAGCCTGGGCGACGGGCAGGTTGAGACGATCCACACGCCGGGGGCTGCCCTGGATAACCACCACTGGTCCAATCGCTCTGGCTGGATAGCCGCGGTAAGTGATCCTCCGGAGCAGGCCGTCTTTCTGTATGACTTGGAAGAGCGGACAGTTTACCGCCTGGACGTACCGGAAGGAGTTGACCGGCCGGACCTGTACGTGATAAACAGGCGACCTCTTTCTTGAACGCGGTTGGCGGGTACGGGCGGAGGAGGCAGCCCGGAGCAAGAGGGGCCTCGTAATGAAAATGCGACGCGTCCTGGATCACTGCCCGGCACTGCTGGCATTGCTGATATCGGCTTCGTGCAACGACAGCGGCGGGGATTCCACTCCGCCGGTCGGTCCGGACATCCGGGGCCATTGGACGGGCGTTTACTATCGTGAGGTCGGGGGGGAGAAGTAAGCGTGACCGCGGAGATCGAGCAGGAGGGCGATGCGGTGATAATCACCACTGACAAGCCCACGCCGCCGGCCCAGCGGTTCACCGGTACCATCTCCAATGACGGAGACCTTTACCTCACCGACGCCTCCGACGGAGAGATCTGGACATCTGACGGGACGCCCGCCACCCGCGATCATATTCGCATCGTCGATTTCCTGTGGACGCCGTCACCGGAAGATCCCGATCCGCCGATGCAGGTACTTGACCTTACCCGTTCCCAAAACTGAGGGCGGGCGCCCGCGAGAGGGGGCGAAGGCTCGTGAAACCGGCGCGATCAGGCGCACTCCTGCAGACCGCGCTGCTGATACTGGTGGCGTGGATGCTGCTCTTCCGGCTGGCGGCGGACGCCCCTATCCACATCAGTTCCAACCCGGGAGTGCATTTCGATCCCCCCTCCAAGTGCCACAATGCGCGTAACCGTGTGCTTTTCGGACGGTGGAACGTCGATGAATGGACCCCTTACATCCACGGCCCGCTGTACACTCTGCTGCAGGGCCTGATATTCCGTCTGACCGGCGTCGGACTCGCGCAACTGCGACTCCTTTCGGTGGGCTGTTCACTGATTGCCCTGGCGGCGATAGGGTTTCTGCTGAGACGCGAATTCAACTATCCGGCGGCATTGTCGGCGGCCATCCTTCTGGCCTTCAGCTTGACGTTCCAGGTGTACGGCCGCTCCGGCCTGTTGGAGCCCTTGGAGATTGCTATGACCATGACCGCTGCGGTGTTCCTCTCCCTGGCGGGGTCGGCGTACAGGCGGGCGCACCGCTTCCCCGCACACCTGGCGGTGGCAGCGGCCTCCCTCGCCGCTTGGGGAGCGGTACTCTCGAAGCCGCTGGGGGCGCCCGCGCTGGTGGCGGTCCCCTTGGCTCTGGCGATCTTCCTGCGGGGACGCGACCGGTTATGCGCGTTGATCATCAGCCTGGCGGTTATAGGAGGAATCGGCTTCCTGTATTACCGTTTTTTCTTCCTCCCCCACCGGGCCCTGTTCCACCGTGAATGGGGTCACGTGGCGGCTCATGCCGGACTGCGGTCCCACATCCCGCTGAGGGCTTGGTTGAAACAGCCCCTTCTGATCTCCATGCCGCACACGGAACCCTTGATCATAGCCGCCGTTCTGGGGATGGCGGCGGTGTTTAGCGCGGGAATCCGGGACGCCGCGTGGAAAGAAAGAGCGGGGGTGCTGTTCTGCGCGTGGATGTTTTTTCTGGCGAGCCAGCTTTTGGCCTTCACTTACTATCGGCCGGAGCGGTACTATTACCCGCTGCTGACCTACGCGGCGGTGCTGGTGCCCGCTGGCGCTTACCGGCTCAGCCAATTCATGCACAGTCCGGCGGGTCGCCTGCGGCTGATCACTCCAGCGACGGCGGTCTACTGCATGGCCATCGCGTTCGTAACATTTTTCGCACTTGACCGGTGGTGGGACAGGTGGCACCTGAGCCCATCGGGTGCGTTGTCTGTCTCTCTCGCGGTGGGGATCGCCGTGGTGTCACTCGCCGGTGTCGGAGGCACATTGGTGCGGCGGCGTCCCATCCTCCGGGGAGTTGGACGGCGGTTGATCCTGCCGGTCGCCTTCTGCAGCGCGGTCGCCGCCTACTCGATTGATAACCTGGGGAAGTGGTGGAAGTGGAAGCATCATGCCCACTATTCCATGCGCGATTTCAGTCGCTTCGTCGGTGTCATGCTTACCGACGCCGTGATCGCCGGGGAAACGCCGCTGTTCGCGGTCATTGAAAACCGGCACCGCGCTCTCAAGGTCACCGAGTATCACTTGAACTGGGGGCCTATGAGGACCAACGGAGTCACACACGTGCTGACCAAGGCCGCCCACGGATACACCCGGTTCTACCGGCGGCTGGCTCCCCAGACCATGAAAGACGCGGTCCTCCTTGACAGGCCGGTCATCGCCGGCCTGCGATTCCTATTCTGGGCGACCCGCCTGGAGCCGATCTCGGTCTCCTCGTGGCGGAAGCGGGCGTCTGGTGAGTTGTCGCTGCTGGTAGCGAATCCCGATGCTCATACCACCCGTCTGCTGGACTGCATCGCGGTGACGCAGCTTCCCGACGCTTCCCCGGTTGCCTCCGGCGCGGCGGTCGAGATCCCTCCGCGCGGATCGCGAACGGTTCGTCTTCAGCTCCCCGCGGATTCCGATTCGTCCCGATCTACGGTATGGCTCATCAAGCCCATGGATTGGACCCAAAGTGAGAGCGACCACTGTGTCGCCGAAGGGATGAAGCGGATTTGGGAAGACGCTCGGGCCGCCGGGATTCTTACCCGTACCTTCCTGCGTCCGGGAAAACGGGTGCGCGAGCCGGTGGAGGGCGCGGTCATCCTTCCGCGCAGCGATCTTCGCCCCGGTACCATCGTGATCGGGGCGCGGCTGCGGGGCAGACTCCAGTCCGAAGACGATTGTATTCTCAGCTTGTGGACCGATGGGCGGCAGACCATGCGGGAGAGGATTAATGCCCAGCAACTCAGCGATCGCCGCTACCACCCGTTCGTAATGGCCGCAGTACATGCCGGCGGGGAAGCGAGCGTGCGGGTTGATTTCCGGGGAACTGGGCAGCTGTACGTGGACGGGCTTCTGCTGGCCGCCACGGAGGAACTCGATAGCATTGCGGAATGGCGGGGTGAGTCCGCCGCCGGCGTCCGGCCTGATGGAAGTACCGTTCAGTAAACCTTTTCCACCCGCTTGCGCTTGCCCGCGGGCACCGGGACAGCTATAAGGGCCTAATACCACCCCGGATCGGTCCATGCAGGATCCTGGAAAATGGAAAGCGCTCGCCGGCTGTGCGGCGGCATTGGCGCTGGGGGCGATATTGCTGTGGAACCTGGTTCCCCCCGGCGGCTTTCCGAGTTCCCGGTGGCCTTGGGCGCTGCTGCTGGTGCCTGTTTTCGCGGTCTCTGAATGGCGGCACCGCAGGCTGCTTTTCCGCGGAAGAGCGCACGCCCTGCCTCGGGACCACTGGCCGGTGCTGGTACTTCTGGGGGTGATGACGGCCTTCCTGATCAGCCGCGGCACCGAGTCGCCGACTTTCTATTTCCTGCGCTGGAACGGGACTTCCGGCGGGCCGGCGTACAAGGCATGGGTGGTGCGTCTTTTCCTCTACAGCGCCCTGGCGACGCCCTTCTTCCTGCTGGAGAGCGTAAGACGTCGCGCCTGGCTGATACTTTTCGCGGTGCTGGTCTATGGGCAGTGGGAATGCATCCATGAGTTCCTCGCCCGGACCGGAGGGCTGGCGCTGTACCGGGACGACCACCCTTCCTTCATGTACCGCCTGTGGGCCTTCAGTCGCGTGTTCCCGCGGCTGGTCTATTACGATCCCAACTGG
Source organism: Kiritimatiellia bacterium (assembly GCA_012961745.1). Lineage (GTDB taxonomy): Bacteria > Verrucomicrobiota > Kiritimatiellia > B70-G9 > B70-G9 > B70-G9. The sequence continues at coordinate 7,360 of DTYT01000259.1, forward strand.
AACGGCGGTGGGGTGGCCACCTACCTGATTTCGTCCGGGGTGACCGCCATCGGGCTTCTGCTGTGGCCGGTGTGGCGCTGGCTGCCGGTGGAGACCGCCTATACCCCGGTGGTGGCTTTCCTGTTCATGGTACTTGTTCCGCTGGTGACAGTAGCCGCGGTACGGGCGGTGCGGGGATCATGGACGGCGGCCTTCGCGGCGGGGACCATGGCCCTGTTGGTGAACCGGTTGTACCTGCTGTGGCTGCTCCATTTCGGTACCTTGGGATGTTGCTTCTCGCTGGCTTTCAGTGGACTGCTGGCCGCGCTGCTGTATCGGGTCGCGGCCCAGGGGGATACGCGGCCCAGAGTGATTGCGGCCCTGGTGATCGCCGCTTACTGCTATCTTGTCTGGCCTCCGGCCGGAGTCTTCTGGCTGGCAATGCTCCCGGCCTTCTTGGCTACCGCCCGGGGATGGAATCGGCGGGTATGGACCGCCTTGCTCGCGGCCGCCGCGGCAACCGCGCTGCTCCTGCTGCCTAACGTGGCGGGAGTCCTGGCCCACGTGGACGTGGGGCATTACGTGGGTACGGGACAACGCCACGTCGAATGGGGCGAGCAGCTCTTGCGGGGGTGGCGCCGGCTGGCCGCCTATGCGCGCCGGGGACATCCGCTGCTGGTATTCCTGGGAGTGCTTGGAGCCCCCTTCCTGCCCGGCAGACGCCAGCGCCGGTACTGGACACTTGCCGTGGCCGGCTTCGCGGCCATCGCCGCCTGGGGCCATATGTGGCGGCCGAATCTGGAATTTCCGCGTGCGGGCTTCGTGCTTTTCTTCGTAGCATGCATTCCGGCCGGACTATGGGTGGGAGGGCTGCTGGAAGCCCGCAGTGCCCGGCTGGCCCCGCTGCAGGCCGCTTTGATCGTGCTGCTGGTTATCGCGGGAATGAATGCCGCCGACCTCTACGAGAATCGGGGGATCGAGCGCTACAACGTGATGTCGCGGGAGGTCCGCGATTTCGTTGCCTGGGTGCGCGCCAATGTTCCTTCCGGGGCGCGCCTCCTTTTTGCCGGGCCGACCGTCCATGGTTACGGCGGGGGACATGTGGCGTTACTGCCCGCGCTCACCGGACGGGAAATGATGGCCTGTGACTATTACCATTTTTCAATGAAAAAGGTGGAATACGAGTACCCCCCCCGCGGCTACCGTTCCTACCGCAAGATGTTGCGCTTCCTGCGGTCCTACAACGTCTCGCATATCGTGACTTTCCGGAAGTACTGGCAGCGTCGCCTGGAAGGACACCCAGACCGGTTTACTCCCGTCCACCAGTTCGGCCGCCCGGCGCGTCCCAAGAAAGTATACCGTGTCGAGCATACCCCAAGCATCTTTCTGAAAGGTTCCGGCCGAGTCAGTGCGCGGCTGAACGAGCTGGAAGTGATCCCGGACGATCCATCGGGCGAGGTGGTCATCAAGTACAACTGGGCGCATGGGCTCAAAGCGCAGCCCCCGGCGGTGGCCGAGCCGTTCCGCGTG
>DTYT01000260.1 GCA_012961745.1 Kiritimatiellia bacterium
ATGCGGGCGGCGGCCCCGCTGCCAAGCGGCCCGGCTACCCCCCCGCTATAAATCCTGCTTGCCATTCTGGGTCTCGATCCCCCCCGGCAGACGAATTCCCTGGAACTCGGGCCGCGCCACGATCTGCTTCCAGCGGTCTGCCGAAGTCACCCTGCCCAGTCGTTCCAGCCACCCGCCGGCCTCCTCGCGATCCCCTCCCCGGGCCGCAACCGTGGCCATGCCCAGCAGGGCGTCCGCGTCCTCCGGGTCCCGGCGCAGCAGCTCGGCGTACTGGCGGTGCGCTTCCTGCAGTTCCCCCTCCCGGACAAGGAGCCGTGCATATCTCAGGCGGTATTCACGGTTGTCCGGCCACAGCTCGAGGAGCCGGGGATAACATTGCCTTGCGGTCGCCGGATCACAACGCTCGGCGATCCGGGCACAATTGATCAACAGGTAATCCGCATGCGGATACCGTTCCAGGGCCTGACGAAACACGCTCAAGGCCCGCTCCACCTGTCCTACCTGCTCCAGGGCCAATCCGAGGTTGTTGGCAACATCCGGGTTGTCGGGATGGAGACGGGCGGCATAGCCGAACGCCATGGCCGCCATCGTCCATTCCCGGGCCAGCACGTAGATGTTTCCCAGGTGAAGCAGTACCGCCAGGTTCCGCGGGTACCGGTCGAGCAGCCCCCGCAGGATCAGTTCCGCCTCTACCAGGTTGCGCTGCCGGACCTTCTCCCGTGCGGCGGTGATCGCCTCCCTGAATTCCTCCCGCGCCACCTGCAGTACGTCACCGGTGCCGGGGACCGCCGCTCCGGATTCCACCCGCGGCCACAGGCCGGTGAAAACCGTCCCCAAGTCCTCCTCGCCCGCCAATTCCCAGCCGTACCACGAACTCATCGCCGCCATGGCCACGTGTCCGCCCCGGGCATAGATGTCCACCAGGCTCCTGATCGCCCTCCCCTCGGACGGATCCACCCCCAGCGCCTGGCGACATGCGGCCTCCGCCGCCAGCAGGTCGTTGGTGAAACGCTCCGCCCGCCAGAGAAGATGGTTCACCCATACCGCGTCCACCCAGGAGACGTCGCCAGTCGCCGGCCCACCGGCCGCACCCAGGCACCCCAGTACCAGGACTCCGGCCGCGGCGCTGGCGGACGCCCCCCGCCCCATTCCGTATCGTCTCGCATTCACTCGCCTGCCCGACCTGCCTCCTGCGCAGCATAGCAGAAAGCCGGCCACTGGTGCAAGCATGCGGCCGACACCCGACGCAGCCGATCCGCGCTTGCCATCCCCTCATCCCCGGAGTAATGAAGAACGCAGAAACGCATTTCTCCGGCCGCGGCCGGGAGGTCCGGATGAAAGGTATTGCCCTGGGTCGCATGCTGTTGATCGCCTTCCTGCTGCCAGGGTGCTCCCCGCCTGACCGCCAGGAAAAGGGCAAGGCGATCCGGGATGCGGTGGACACCGTCATCATCCAGCGCCCCAAGTTCGAGACCGGGGTCCGCGCCAGCCGCAAGATCCGCCGCCTCAGCGCCGAACATCGCAAGGACCTCGAAGAAGCGATGGGTGACTGACACGGTGGCCGTCATCCCGGCTCCTGCTCCGGCGGCCTGCGCAGGAGCAGGAAGACTCATTCTTCGCCGGCGCTCTCTTCCGCCGCGGCCGAATCAAGTTCCGCCCTCACCGCCCGGCCCAGAGTCTCCAGGGTGTACGGCTTCTGTACGTACCGTCCGGCTCCCAACCGGCGGGCCTCCACGATGCGCGCCGTCTCCGCAAACCCGCTGACGATCACCGCCTTCTGGCCCGGTCGGATCTTGAGTATCTCCCGGTAGGTCTCCAGCCCGTCAAAGTCGTCCGCCAGTATCATGTCCAGCACAATGATATCCGGCAGCGGCTGGCCCTGCCGCCGCCGCTGCCGGAACAACTCCACCGCCGCCCTCCCATTCTCCGCGGTGAGTATCCGGTAACCCAGATCCTCCAGCAACGCCGCCGCGACCCGGCGTTGTTCCTCGTGGTCGTCCACAATCAGCACGCTTTCGCTGCCGCTCAGGTCGGGCAACTCGGCACGGGCCTCGGCTTCCTCACTCTCCAGTGCCGGGAGGAATACCTTGAAGATCGTCCCCCGCCCGGGTCCGGTATCCACGTCGATGTAACCCCGGTGATCCTTGACGATGCGGTAAACCAGCGTCAGGCCCAGTCCCCGTGAGATCGTCCTGCCGCCCGCCCGCGTACTGTAGAACGGTTCGAATACCCGCTCGAGCTGCGAGGGCGTCATCCCCGGACCGCTATCCTTCACTTCCAGCACCAGGTACTCACCGGCTTCGCCGCGTTCGAAAAGACCGTGCATCTGTTCCAGGCGCCGGCGGCGGGTGGTGATCGTCACCTCGCCGCGCCCCTCGATGCATTCAACCGCGTTGCGGACCAGATTGGCCACCATCCTTTCCAGCAGGGTCGCCGAACCGGCGAGCTTCAGGCGATTCTTCCCCGCGCTGAAGGTCACCCGCACTCCGGGATGCTCCGCCGTAAGCCGCCGGTGCCGCTCCGAGTCGAGGTACGCACCGACGACCGCATTGATATCCACCGCCTCCCCCGAACGCTCTCCCGCGCCGCCGATGATCTGTAGATCGCGGATGAGATCCACCGCCTTCCGGGTGGCCTCCTGCATCTGTACCAGCAGTTGCCGGGCCTGGGGATCGCTGCCGAACTCCCGCAGCAGGATGTCCAGGTAGCCCACCGTCGGCCCCAGAATGTTGTTCAACTCGTAAGCCACGCCCTGGGCCAGCACCCCCAGCGACATCATGCGGTCGGCGCGCACCAGCCGGTCGTAAAACTCGCGCCGCCGTTCCTCCGCGCGCTGGCGCTCTTCCTGCACCCGGCGGCGCAGCTCCACGGTATGCAGCACCTGGCGCACCCGGTGCACCAGCTCCTCCGGTTCCACCGGCTTCTGCACGTAGTCCACCGCCCCCGCCTTGAGGGACTCGATAGCGTTGTCCATGGAGCCGTAGCCGGTGATCATGACCACCGGCAGGTGGGGATAGCGCGTGCCGATGATCCGCAGCAGGTGCATGCCGTCGATTCCATCCAGGCGCAGATCGCAGAGCACCAGGTCCACATCCGTGCTGCCCAGCACCTGCAGCGCCTCCCTTCCCGACGCCACCGCCGTGGTGCGGAAGCCCGCCTGACCCAGGTCCTGGGCCAGGCCGGTCCGTACAATCTCGTCATCGTCTACTATCAGTATGTGCTCGGACATCAGCCCCTCCGGTCAGCAAGCGGCAGGTATATGTGAAAAGCGGTGCCGCGGCCCGGTTCGCTTTCCACGTCGACCCTTCCGCCGCTGCGCCTTACCAGCGATTCCACTACACTCAAACCCAATCCGGTGCCCTTTCCCGGCCGGGTGGTGAAAAAGGGGGTAAATATACGGCTGAGCAGCTTGCGGGAGATTCCTACACCGGTGTCGGCCACCGTGAGGTGACACCACCCCCCCGCGACGTCCTGGGCCAGCGTGATGGTTCCGCCGTGCGGCATCGCCTCGCGCGCATTGAGAAAAATGTTCAGGAGCACCTGGATGAAATCACGCTGCGGTATGCACACCCTGACGCTCCCGACTACCCGGGACGAATCTATCCGTATGCCCCGCTTGTTGAACTCTTCTTCCACCAGCCGGCAGACGAATTCCACCCCCCGGCGGCTGTCCGCGACTCTCCGGCCTCCCGAGGATTCGGCCCCGAAGTACAGAAGCTGCCGCACCAGCTCCGCGATCGTCTTCACCCCCTGCTCCACCATCTCCAGGCTGCGGCGGCGGGGAAAGTCGGCCGGCAACGCCTTGGACACCGCCCACAGATGACTCTGTATTCCCTGCAGAGGATTGTTTATCTCGTGGGCGATCCCCGCCGCCACCATTCCCAGCGACGACAATCGGTTCGCCCGCTCCAGCAGTTCCCTCTCACGTGCCTCGGAAGCCTTCTGTTCCAGGTCCCGCCGTTCCCTCTCCGCCCGCTGACGCTGCTCTATCTCCCGCTCCAGCCGCCGGTAGCTCTCTTCCAGTTGACGGGTGCGCTGCTTCACCAGCTCCTCCAGATGCGCGCGGTGCGCCCGCAATTCCTTCTGGGCGGCCTCCAGCGCCTGCAGGTTGCGCGTGGCAGCCAGGGCCTGCTCCAGCTGCCGGGCAAACACCAGGAAGAGGCGCCGGCAACGCAACTTCACCGGAGCCATGCATTCGGCATAGATACGCAGCGGCCGGCCCCCGGAGCACAACTCGTATTCCAACACCCGCGCCGGCAAGCCGCCAGCCGCCTGCCGCGCCTGCTCGGCCGAAAAGAACCCGCGCGACCAAAGCACCGCGCGGGATCCGGGATCCATCACCGCCCCCCGGCGGAGCCCGAAAATCCGCGCGGCCCGCTCCATGGCATCGGTTATCAGTTCCTCCTCGGAGCCCCGGACGGTGATCTGGGAAATTTCGTATAGCGCCGTCAACTCCGACGCCACCGGGCTGGTCGGTACCTCTACCTGCCCAGCTGCCTCACTCATCTGCCCCGGTCTCGCCTCCCGCCAACACCGCTACGGTCTTGTTGTGGAAAACCGGCACCGCGGAAAAACAGCCCACCTCTCCAAAAGTCAAGGCCCCCATCAACGGCACGCCCCGGTTCAACGCATTGCCTATGGCGTCGAATTCCGCGGCGAACTTCTCCCCCATCAGCAGATAGCGCGATATGCAATCGAAGCACAGCGCGAAGCGTACCTGCGCGAATTGCTTCCTGACCGTGACGGCTACCTGCTCCGCCGCCCGGATCAGCTCCGGGGGGTCGCCCTTCATCACGTAGCCCACCGAGCGCGAGGGCACTTCGGTCACGAACGTAATGGCCCCGTCCGGCTCCAGGGAGATGGGATCCCGGATCAGGTAGTTGCCGGAAAGATCCGGAAACCCCAGCGGACATCGCATCCCGATTTCCGCAAAACGTCCCGGGTCAATGGGCCCGGCATGCTCGGCATACCCCTCCACCGCCACCCGCCCGTCGATTTCCAGCACCCGCTTGCCGTCCGTCTCGCCCACCACCACCGGCTCCCCCACCGGCTTCCAGCCGTGTCCCAACCCCACCGCCGTCGGAATGCCGCTGATCACCGCGGCGGCCACCGCGTTGGTGCACACCCGCTGGCCGGTGAACTGGTAAGTCCGGTAAAAACGAAGATTGTCGCCCGCACCCCCACCCACGTAGCGGAAATCCGGCCCCATCCGATCGTACAAACCGTGAAGCATCCCCGGCAGGCCGCCGACGAACCCGTCCGGCAGTACCAGCACCGCTCCCTCCGTGAAGCCGACCCCCGCCAGGCGGTCTCCCAGGCGCCGCCCGGCGGCCAGCGGATCCTCCCCCAAACCCTCCTCCACCGCAGTGGCCACCTGCAGCCCCCCGCCGCCCAGCAGCATCACCGCCAGCCCGCGCGACAGAACCTCCCTGCCTGACCGGCAGGC
>DTYT01000261.1 GCA_012961745.1 Kiritimatiellia bacterium
ACCCATCCCAAGCACAACCCACCAGCGACCCAGAGCGGGAGCCCCAAGGAAACTATCGTCTTTCTCATACTGGGACCTCCCAAGCCCATTTTCCGCATCCGCTTTCCCGTCCTGTTGCAAGCGCTCCCATAAGCACCATAGGCCCCCGTACCGATCCATGTCCAGACAAAAATAGCCATCCCCCGGCGGCCGTCCCCGGCAGAAGGCCCAACTGGACATCCCCCACCGCAAACCGCCAGCACTCAGTACCCAATCACCCGACCCCTTCAGGACCCGGCTCGATGTGGGCCATGTGTGAGTGGGGACGGAGGATCTCCGGAGTCAAGAGAGAATTGGTCCACGGGGGATTTTTCCCATTGACATGCCCATGGATTTCTGAGAGCGTTTGCATAAATTGGGAGCGCTCTATACGGCCGCTGCCACGAAAGGAGGTGACGTAAATGAAAATGTTGAGCATCTGTGTAGTCCTCCTACTGTGTGCTCTGACTACCAATGCCGATCTTATCCTCAACGGCGACTTCACCGATAATGGAACCTACGAACAACTGCCTACCACCAATATGACCTACTGGACGACCTGGGGAGCAAGTGGATGGTACCAGGATGATATCGACAACGATGCCTCCGTCAAATTCTGGTTCCACGATACCGGCGCCTACCAGGACTTCTCCGCCGACCCGGGACAAGCCTACCAGTATTCCGTCTACGCCCGTACCCCGCCAGGCGATCAACTCGCAGGGATGGAAGGCTATCTCAAGGCCGAATTCTTCGACTCGGTCTTCAACAGACTCGACGCCTACGTGGTCGATACCTTCACCACCAACGACGCCGTAGACACCTGGGTCCAGCTATCCGGAATGGCCACCGCACCGGTAGGCACGGTGTACGGTCGCATCGTGCTCGGACTCCAGGATGATGGCACAGCAGACAATGAAGCAGGGTCGCTGTACTTCGATGACGCCTCGGTCATCCCTGAGCCGCTTTCCGCAGGACTCCTGCTCATCGGTGGCGCCACAGCGGTCGCAGCCAGCCGGAAAAGGAGAGTCGCTTTGCCCCCTCGGTGATCCGATGCCGGGCATCACCGGACTGCACCGCTGCGGCAGAGGGGCGGACTGCAACGTCCGCCCCTCTACGACCAGACCTCCGGCTCCTGACCTTCCGCCCTGACAGCGCTACTCCCCCCCGGGGCGATCGCAGGGCTCGTGTGCGGCGCAACTGACCGCTGCCCCCGCAGACGGCACATCGCCTCCCGGCTAGCGGGCGTCCCCGGACCGAGCGGCGCTCGGCCGGCCGAACAATGTTCCCCGCCCCAGTCGAAGATCCGGATCAAATGCCCGCTTCAACTCGAACATCTCGGCGACACCTTTGTCACCGTACATGATTCTGAGCAGTTCGACCTTGAGTTTCCCTATTCCATGCTCCGCCGATACCGTCCCTCCCCACGCGACAATTCGACGCGCCCATTGCAAGTACATTCGCCGGGCGCGGAGGTACTCGTCCTGGTCATGAGCCAGAATGTTGACGTGGACGTGGCCGTCTCCGATATGCCCGAAAGAGACCGCCTCAAGTGACTCGGCGGTTATCCCTTCCCGGTAAAGATCCATGGCATCCGATAATCGCCCGTCGGGGACGGCCATATCCGTTCCCAACTTGGTAATGGCCCCAGCGCTACGCTTGAGTGTCTCTAGCTGCATGTTCACCAGCTCCGGCACGGCGTGGCGCAACTCCTTCATCCGCCCCATCTGCTTGCGGTCTTCGGCACTCCAGGTATCCTCCTCTGTGACGCCCGCCTCCTCCAGCAGATCCACGATGCGTTCGAGGAGATCCATGGCCTGGTCCTCGGTAGCGGCATGAATTTCAAGATAAAGCGCCGCCTCCCAGGTCTTCTTCAACTCCGGAAGCTCTGCAAGAAAGGGGAGCCGCGCGCGTGCGTCCTTCAGCAATCGTAACGCATTCGGACCGAAAAACTCCAACGCCGCGAGGCCCGCCGACTTTAAGGGTCGCAGGCCCTCCACCAAGGCCACGGCATCACCCTCGGCGGGCAGAAACGCCAGTATACCCCACCGAACCGGCGGCACCGGAATCAATTTCAGTTCGGCATCGAGTACAATTCCCAGTGTCCCCTCGCTGCCTACGAACAGGTCCAGGAGGTCCATATCGTCTTCTATGAAGTACCCGGCTGCGCTTTTCACCCGGGGATAACGGTAGGCAGGAAGATCTCCCTCCAGCACCGATCCGTCGGAGGCCCGCAAACGGAAACGGCGACCGACAGCCCGTTCACGGTCCCTTCTCAACTCCAGTATCCGTCCATCCACCAAGCCGACCCTCAGTGCAACCACATACCGGCGCACCGGGCCGTACCGAAAAGAGATCGCTCCCGAAGAGTTGCAGGCTATCATGCCGCCGAGTGAAGCGCTGCTCTCCGTGGGATCGGGCGGAAAGAATACCCGGCCGATATCTCCACCCCGCTGGCCGCCGGGGCTCGCCGTATTCTCCACTGCTTCCCTCGCGGCCTGCTGTAACGTGAATTGCAGGTCACGGAGAAGCACGCCCGGCTGCACCCTCACACTGACCTGACGCGAATCGGGATGTACCCGGATGTCATAGATGCGGTTCAGGCGGCTGAGATTGAGGATGCATCCCCCTTGTGGCACTGCGCCGCCGGTTATTCCGGTGAGGGCCCCTTGAACCGTGACCGCCTCGTTGCGCGATGCGCACAATTCAAGTACCCTGAGCACTTCCGCCTCGTCGCGTGGAAAGGCGATATGCTCCGCGTATCCCTCCCAGCGCGATTCATCAGCGGCGTAGCGCCGATAGTCGGCGGAAAACGGCCGGACGAGATCCTGGACATCATCTCTCTCCATTCAACTCCCTGCCACCCAAGCACCCTCTTGCGCGGGGAGACCGGTCTGCTCCGCATGCCAGCCGCCGGGATTCCGGCGATCCCGACCGGCTGCAGCATACAACGGTCAGCATACGCCCCATAGTCTGACCGGGGCAAGGAAGTCTTCCAGGGGTGCCGTGGCCTCACATGTCACGGTGTCGGCGCCGCCGTAGTAGACGTACACCGTGCCGTCCTTGACCACAGCTCCGCAGGTGAAGACGATGTCCGACACGATACCCTGGGTCTCGAATTCCCGCTTCGGCTCCAGGATGGGGTAGGGATGGCGGTAGACAATACGCGCCGGATCATCCGGAGCGGCGATGGCGTATCCCAGTCGGTAGACCATTCTCCGGTCAACCGCGTGGTAAAGTATCAGCCATCCGTAGTCCGTCTTCAACGGGGGGGGCACCCGTGCCGATCTTGTAGTACTCCCATCCCCAACGGGGAGAAAGCACGATGCTGCACTGGCTCCAGTGCCGGAGATCACGGGAATAGGCCACCCAGATATGAGGCGGTATCCGGTGGTACATTACGTACCGGCGGTTGAAATCCTCCGGGAAAATCACCGCCCCTTTGTTGTCCACTCCGGGGAAGGGATAAAACGGCTCGGTCCAGTCCCACCGCCGGCTGACCATATCCTCTACACCCATGCTGGTTATCGCAATCTGTATACTTCTGCGGGTTTCACCCTCCATTCCCGGGGCGATGCCGTAGGCGGTATACGATACGAACAGGCGACCGCCCACCAGTGAAATCCTGGGATCTTCACATCCGAACCGGTCAAGGTCCCCGTGGGGAACGTAGATCGGTTCGGGCGATCGTTCATGAATGTGCAGGCCGTCGTCGCTGCGAGCATACCCCCACCGTGAAACTCTTTCCGGACCGCATGCCCGGTAGATCAGATGAACCGTGCCGTCCACCAGCACCGCTCCGCAATTGAAAACCGCCTGCCTTTCCCGGCGGTGATCCTTGACCGGTGCCAGAATGGGATTGCCCTCGAATCGCGCCAGCTGCATGCCCGCTCAGCTCCTTTCCGCCAATAACCGGAAAAGTCCAACGAAACGCTCTGCGATTTTCGCCCCGGAATTCTCTTCCACGTAACCGCGAGCGGCATCAAGCACCCTGTGCCACCTCGCATCCCGTGCTGCGACGCTGTCCACCACCGACTCCAATTCCGAATCGTCACCGTAAACATACAGGGCATCTTCCAGTCCCTCCACAAAGGCCGAACGGAGGGCCGCTATCGGGCATCCCGCTCCCAGACACTGGTATGCCGTGCTGGAAACCGTGATGCAATTCGGCTTACTAGGCTTGTCGTAAAGAAGTAGGTCGCATGCATGGAGATATTCGTAAAGCCGATCGATCCGGGGAGATTCCTCGCGGATCTCGACCAACCGCGGAGCCTGGCGCTGCAGACTTTTCCACTTTGCAAGACCGTCCGGCTGGCGAGTGACGATCAGCAGCAGCAGGGGGTGCTTGCCAGCAAGCTTCTGCAGCATTGGGAACCGCGCCGCTCCGAAGCGGGGGACCGTTCCAAACTGGAGGATTATCCGCCGGTCCTGCGGTAGACCGAGACTACGGCGCGCGGCCTGCATGTCCCCCGGCCGCCACGGCATGCAGGGATATGGTATAATATGAATGGTTTCTTCAGGATATACCCTCTTAAGGAAATCAAAGTAGCGCCGGTCAAAGCATACGATCGCATCCCAGGCGAACTGATAGAAGGACGGATCTTCCTTCAGGTTGCCGTCGTGGATGACCGTTACGGTTCGCGCCCGCTTCCTTATCCAGTGGAAGATCTTCGCCAGGTGATCCTGGGGCAGCATGCCCAGGTCCTCGACCACAAAAAAATCGTATCGCCGGGTCAGAAAAGGGGTGGCCAGCAAGCGTGGATCCGGATCGGAAGCAACCGAGAAGCAACGCACAACGTATTCCTCGTCGTCCCCAACTATGGCGGTGCCGTGAAAACTGTCCCTGAAAAACGTGAACACCCAGACCCGATGACCCATTTCAACAAGACTGCGTCCCAGCAGCTCGGTATGGATGGAAGCCCCGGAATCCGTGTTCCAGGCACCCATGAGCCCGATATTCATGTTCCTCGCCCTCCCCTCAAATGGCGATACGTCTCCCCGACTTCCGGTGACATCCACTTGCTCCATTACGGTATATTTAATTGCCCCTTATGACAATCCGCATTCGCCCGGGGAGATCCCGGTTGTGCCTACCAAGAAGAGAAGGCTGGAATGAGACTCTCGTGTACGTCGGCCATTGGAGTGGCCGGCTTGCTCAAGACCTTCGAGGGCCCGACCGGGGCTCCGGAGCTGACCAACTATCCGGGACGACTCGTACAGGGCAGCCTGGTCAACCGGCATTCCGGGGAGGGTAGCCGCGCAACTTCCCGGTCACGGGATGTGATGCTTTTCCCCCACCGCAGGCCTGATCGGCGGCAAGGCTATCTCCGGCCCCTCGGAAAAGGCCGACCGCTCACGCGTTCTGGTCATCATCAGGTTGCCGCACCTCGGTCGCGCGTCCCATCCGCGGTCCTCTGAGCTTCAGACGGCTCCAAGTGGACGACGACATCCAGAACACGGGGGCCGTGCTTCAGAATCGCGCGTTCCACCACGCCGGAAATTCGGTGTCCCTCCCGGACGGACAGGGCGCCGTCAACCTGAATGTGCAGGTCAACGAACAGCCCGCCGGAGATACGCCGCGAACGGAGCGCATGTATGGAGCGCACGCCCGGAATGGAACGGGCTATCTTTTCGATTCTTTTCAGATCTTCTCGCCCCGCGCTCCGGTCGATCAAGTCCCCTATCGCGTCCAGCAGTATCCGGCAGGCCACCTTGACGATCATCCCGGCCACGACTAGCGCCCCGACATGATCCACGAAAACCATTCGGGGGTGCAGCATGGCGGTGCTCACCGCAAGGACCACGGGGACCGAACTGAAGGAGTCGCTGCGATGGTGCCAGGCGTTGGCAATCAAAGCCGGAGACCCTGCTCTCCGTCCGACTTGCACCGTCCACCGGTAAAGGGCCTCTTTGACGCCTATCGACAGCAGCGCAGCCGTCAGTGCGATCCAGCCCGGGGTCTCACCATGCACAAGAACAACCGCCGATATCGCGCGGATAGCCAAGCCAGCCGCCATTACGATCAGCATTGCCCCGATTGCTATGGTGACCAGCGTTTCAATGCGGCGATGTCCGTAAGGATGGCCTGAATCCGCCGGCGCTGACCAGAATCTCAACCCCACAAGAACCGCGAGATCGCTGACCAGATCGGCAAGGCTGTGCGCCCCATCGGCAACAACCGCCTGGCTGTGTCCCAGTGATCCCGCAGTGAACTTGACAGCCGCGAGAACCAGGTTCGTCACCAATCCCGCCCAAGTCACCCGGCGGCTGGCAGCAATGTGCCGGTCTGGCTCGGTCTTCCTCATGGTGCCGGGCTACCGCGGCCGGTCTCCCGATCCGCGGGTGCAATCCCGGGATTCCGGTCGGGACTGGGCCATCGGTACTAACCGTTATCTAGATGGAATCACCCACTGACAGAATGAAATCTACCGAGATCGCCACCTCTTCGCCGGCATAGGTAGGCGGCAGCGGCTCCATGTGCTTGAGCCGGGTCAGGGCCCGCCGAACCGACTCGTCCATGAGGGCGACGCCCGACCGCCGCTCGATCCGGGAGCTGGTCACCGTTCCGTCGCGGCGGATCTTCACCACGGCCCGCACCGTCGTACCAGGGGGTACTTCCGATGCCGGCGGCTCGACCCAGACTTCATAGAGGC
>DTYT01000262.1 GCA_012961745.1 Kiritimatiellia bacterium
CCCGCAATCTCAGCCTGGTGGACAATCTGACCGCCACCCCGCCCCCCCTGCCCGAATCTCGTCCGGCCGCGGATCAAATCATCCCCGGCGAACTTCGCCCCGGCCAGACGTTTATCCTGGAGCCAGGGGATAAGGTGAAATTCAACTATGAGAAAGCCCCGGCATGGCGCTGGAAAGCGTTGAGACGGTGACGCCAATCCGCCTCGTCCATGCGGTCGAAGGACCGTCTCGAGACTTTCCGCAGTTCCACTCGGAGGTGAAACCCTTCGTCAACGACAGCGGGCCGAAGGTCTGAGATGTGGAGTAACCAGCCTGAGACCCAGATCGTACACCCAAAGGAGAATTGCCGATATGACCTGCAGCCATTCGGCTCACGCGGAGCACCTGTTTCCGCCACACCTGCTCCACGCCGCCTGGCTCGAGTTTGCCGCCAAAGGGTATGCGCAGCCCGTAACCGGCGTGATCTACCGCGGCGAACCCCGTCCCACCTGCGGCATGCCGCTGGGCGGTCTCGACACCGGCTGCCTCGACATCGAGCCTAACGGCATGCTGGGATACTGCACCCTCTTCAATCACCTGGTCCATCCCCGACTCCTGCTGAACCTCCCCTTCCTGGGATTGCACTGCGAAGGGAGGACATGGGTCCTGGTTTCCGACAGACAGGGCAAGGAGGACAGGCCGGTACACAATGAGAGCATTGTGACGGTTCCTTCCACCGACTACACGCCCCGGTACTTCGACGTCGGTCTCGAGGGGGTGGAGATCGCCGACTCCATTGACTACTGGGGCCACTTCCCGATCCTCGATATGGAGTGCAACACGGCTGCTCCGGTCGAGGTGGGACTGCGGGCGTGGTCGCCTTTCATCCCGGGTGATGCGGTCACCTCCATGCTCCCCGGTGCGGTCTTTGAACTCTCCTTCCGCAATCCCGGGCCTGAGCGGCGACAGGGCTGTCTCGCCTTCAGCTTTCCTGGCTTTGGGCTCCCGCCGGAAGAGGATAATACCTCCGGGACTCCGGTTCAACGGCAGGTTCTGGAAGGTGCGTTAAACGGGGTTCTGGTGGAGAGCAACGGGGACGATGCCTGGGAGATGAGCTACGTGCTGGCCGCCGTCCAGCAAGAGGGGGTGCGCTACGGCGGGCCGCTCAACACAGATGGGCCGGCCTGGGCTGCTATCGCGCGCCGGTTGCCGGAGGTCGGAGAGCAGGAGACGGGGACGACCCTGGCCCTCGATTTCGACCTCGCGCCCGGTGAAGCCTGGACCCGCAGTCTGGTGCTGGCCTGGCACGCGCCCAACTTCAAGGCGGGCGGCGCACCGTCTCATGCGAACACGCATACCTTCACCCACATGTACGCCCGGCACTATCCCGACGCCCTCGCGGCAGCCAGGACTCTGACAGAGGAACGCGAAACCTTGCTCCAGAGAATCATCGCCTGGCAGGAAGCCATCTACTACGCCCCGGAAATACCGGGCTGGCTGGCGGACTCCCTGATCAACATCCTGCACCTCATCCCCGAATGCAGCATCTGGGGCCAGGCCCGAGCGCCCCTCGGTCCGTGGTGCAGAGCCGAAGATGGGCTCTTCGGCATGAATGAATGCCCCCGGGGCTGCCCGCAGATCGAATGCCTACCCTGCAGTTTCTACGGCAATATTCCGCTGGTCTATTTCTTCCCCGAGGCGGCCCTGTCGACCCTGCGGGGCTACAAGGCATACCAGTTCGAAGATGGGCGTCCGCCCTGGATCTTCGGCGGGGTTACCGCCCGCGACGAGGAGAATAAGCCGCCCTATGAACTATCCAGACCAGATAAGTAGGTGGACAACATTAAATTCATAAAATTTCACCGCAGCGTTTTCTATAAGGAAGCCAGGAAGCCAGGAGA
>DTYT01000263.1 GCA_012961745.1 Kiritimatiellia bacterium
CAGGTCTAGGACATCAGGTTTTCATCCTGAAAACACGGGTTCGAATCCCGTTGGGGTCGCCAAATTTTCGTTTCGAGTGCAGCCCACGGGCGGGAGAAGGACATGAAGAAGGACTTGAGAATCGCCGTAATCCCGGGGGACGGAACCGGGCCTGAAGTCACCCGCCAGGCGGTGAAGGTTCTCCAGGCGGCCTGCGGAAAGCACGGGATCCGGCTCTCTCTCCAAGAATACGATTTCGGCGGCGAGCGATACCAGCGCAGCGGCGAACTTCTCCCGGACAGCGCTCTGGAAGAATTGCGGAGCTTCGACGCCATTCTGCTGGGGGCGATCGGACACCCGGATGTCAAACCCGGTATACTGGAGAAAGGCATTCTGCTGCGGCTGCGTTTCGAGTTGGACCAGTACATCAATTTGCGCCCCGTGAAGCTGTATCCCGGAGTGTGGACCCCCCTCAAGGAGAAGGGGCCCGAGCATGTCGATTATGTAGTGGTCCGGGAAAACACCGGCGGCCTTTACAGCGGAGTCGGGGGGGTCTCGATGAGGGGGACCGCCCAGGAAATGGCCATCCAAAGTATGGTCTACAGCCGCTTCCAGGTGGAAAGATGCCTGCGGTATGCGTTCGAATATTGTCGGCGGCGGAACCGCTCGAAGACCCTTACGCTGGTCGGGAAGACCAATGTTCTGACTTTTGTGTACGATCTGTGGGAGAGAGCTTTCCACGAGATCGGCGAGGCGGCATATCCGGATATCAAGCGGGACTACTGTCACGTAGACGCCTTCTGCATGTGGGCGGTGAAGAATCCGGAATGGTTCGACGTGGTGGTTACGGGCAACATGTTCGGCGACATCATCACCGACCTGGGGGCTATCACCCAAGGCGGCATGGGCATCGCGGCCGGCGGCAACATCAATCCCGAGGGAGTCAGCATGTTCGAACCCATCGGGGGCTCTGCGCCCAAGTACACGGGAAAAAACGTCATCAACCCTCTGGCGGCGATCTGTGCGGCGATGATGATGCTGGAGCACCTGGGAGCCGGGAAGGCCGCTGCAGATATCGAAGGGGCCGTCATGTTCGTCACCGGACATCGCCTGAAAAGCCTGGCGGCCGGGAGGATGGGATATTCCACGGATGAGGTGGGTGATATGGTCGCCCGGTTCGCGGTTGAAGGCCCCCCGAGGGAATAGAAAGGTTTCGCGCGAATGCCGGCAGGCCAAGGATACCAGGTTTGTGTGGTGGGCGCGGGTGCGGTGGGAAAGGAGATGGTCCGCCTGCTGCGGGAACGCCGTTTCCCCCTCCGTTCCCTGAAGGTGCTTGCCCGCCGCCCCCGGGTGGAGCGCATCTACGGTTCCGACTATGAAGTGCGTCCCGCTTCGGAAGAGGAGTTCCGCGGGGTAGAGCTGGCATTTTTCGCAGGCACTGAGGGCGCCAAGGGAGCCTCACGGCGGTTCGGATGGGCAGCGGTGGAGCAAGGCTGTGTAGTAATCGACAACGGGGATGATTTCCGGATGGATGAGCGGGTTCCGCTGGTCATCCCGGAGATCAACGCCCATGCGTTGGAAAAGCACCGGGGATTCATCGCCAATCCCAACTGTACCACCATCGTCACCCTCATGGCGGTAGCTCCGATACATCGCGAAGCAGGCGTACGCCGCATGGTAGTCTGCTCCTATCAGGCGGTGTCGGGCAGCGGATCGGCCGCCATCGCCGAACTGGAAGAACAGGTCAAGGCCCACTGCGGCGGCGGGGCGCTGGAAGCCAAAGTCTATCCGCGACCGATAGCCTTCAACGTACTGCCGGTTATCGGCAGCCCGGACGCCGACGGTACGACCAGTGAGGAAGCCAAACTCCGCCGGGAGACCCACAAAATCCTCGGCGACAGCTCGATCCGCGTGGCCGCCACCTGCGCCCGCGTGCCGGTTTTCAACGGTCACAGTGCGGCGATCCACCTGGAACTGGAAAACGCGCTGGCCTCCGAGGAAGCTCGGCGGATCCTCTCCGCCGCGCCCGGGGTGCGGGTCGTGGACGATCCTGCCAGGAACGTCTTTCCCACCCCGCAGGACGCTTCCGGCCGGGAGGAGGTGCTGGTGGGGCGCATCCGGCGCGACGACTCGGTGGAACACGGCCTCAGCCTGTTCGTCTGCGGGGATAACCTGTGGAAAGGGGCAGCTCTGAACGCCGTGCAGATTGCGGAAGAACTGATCCGGCGCCGCGGACTGACTCCGCAGCCCGCCTGAGCTACTGCTCGCTGAGTCCCGGGAAGAAGGGGGCGCCTTCCCAGGGTTGCGGCGTGTTCCACGGCAATTCGGAATCGTTGTCCGTCCGCCCCGAAGTCGCACACCCCGCGAATCCTGCGGACAGCAACACTACGAGCAGCCGAAGAAGCCCGCGAATCGTAACGCCTCTCATGGTGTTGCGGCGGCGGGTTTCGCCGCGTAGTAACGCAGTTCCGCGTACTGCAGGCCGAGCAGGAGCAGGCATAGCACAACCGCGACCAGGACCACCGCCGCCAGATTCCTAGTAGAGAACACGATCACCCTCCTGGATGGGAAGCCGCTCCCAGTCCCTCACGATCTCGGCGACCGAAAAGCTGTCCCGCACCGTGCTCACCCTCACCTTGCCCACCAGCCGGTCGCCCCGGTGAACCAACAGTTCGATGTTGGGCACCAAGCCGTCGTCGCTGCCCAGGTCCACCACCACGAAATTCCACGGCCGGTTGACGATCAGCACGTTTCCGCTCAGTCCCCGGGGCACCGCCGCGGCTATGCGTTCACCCAGGCGTGCCTCCAGATCCCGTACCGTGTGCTCCAGCGCGGTAACTTGATCTTCGAGATCCCGCGCCTTGTCTTGCGCCTGGGCCAGCTCCTGCCGGGTATCCTCCACTTCACGTTCCAGCAGGGCCTTGTCGTCCTGCAGTTGCTGAATCCTGGCCTGGGCCTGGGCCAGCTCCACTTCCTTGGCCTCCAGTTGCGAATTAAGCGCGGCGATCTGCTCCTTGGCGTCCTGCAGCTCGGACTGCACCGCTGCCAACTGCTGCTGGACCGACTCCAGCTCGTTGCGGGTCTTTTCCAGATCGGCCTTGGTGTTTTGTAAACTCTCGTAGGTGTTGTCGGCCACCGCCGCCACCTGCGCCAGGGGAGCCCGCATGCGGTTGTAGTCCTCCAATGCGGCGACATCGAGATTCTCCACATGGAGCTTCTCGGCGATCCGGACGACCGATTCCTGGAAGCGATCGGCCCGCCCGCGCAACTCCTCGCGCTTGGCAAAAAGCACAATGCCCAACGAAAGCGAAAGAACACACAAGACGAGGAGCGCGACGATAAGGGGTTTCAGCAGTTTAGCCATGGCTGCCTTCCTCGCTCCGTTCTGGTCGTGTCAGAGACTTCACGCCTCACCTACCGATACTATGGGTGACCGCTCAGGCTGTCAAATACCATCTGGCGGCCCAGCCCGCAACACGCTGCGCCCGCGGCGGATTGAACGGTTGCGGGTGGGCCGGTGTCGATCTATAGTGTCCGCAGTCGCTCCCGAACGGGCGGAGGAGCAGAAAGCATGAGAAGGGGATGGCCGTTCCTGATTCCCCTGTTGTTCGCAGGCGGGTTGCTGAACGGCGCCGAGCCGCAGCGCGCTGCGCGCATCGTCTGCGACGAACCGGTCTACGATTTCGGGGAACGGGACAACCGCGAGGTGGTCGAACATACCTTTACAATACGCAACGAGGGAGAGGCCACTCTGGAAATCCGCCGGGTCCGATCGTCCTGCGGTTGTACCGTGGTGCAGAGCAGCAGCCAGTCCATCCCCCCGGGAGGATCCGCGCAGATTACCGCGCGATTCAATCTCCGCGGACGGCGCGGACCCCAGCACAAGACGATCACCGTGGAGAGCAACGATCCCCGGCAGCCGCGCCTCCTGCTTCACCTGCAGGGAACCGCCCTCCAGGAAATGAACGTGTCCCCGGACCGCTTCTTTTTCGGTCGGACCAGCGGATCCCGACCCGTCCCCCGCACGGTGACGATCAGCAGCCGGACAATCACCTTCCATATCACCAACATCACCTGTAGCAGCGCATTGGTGGATATAGAGACTAGCGTGGTGGAGACCGGACACGCCTACCGGCTGACCG
>DTYT01000264.1 GCA_012961745.1 Kiritimatiellia bacterium
CCCGCTGGAAGTGACCATTGCGCTGCCGCTCCACGGACCGGAGGGCACGCCGTTGGGAGAAATGGTGGGGGAATTCGATCAGGTCCGCAGGCGTGAGGCGGGACGGTGGCGGCGGATCCTTTCCGGTCTGGATATCCGGATTCCGGACATGCGGCTTATCCGGATCCTGCAGAGCAACTTGGCCTACATCCTTATCAACCAGGATGGGCCCTGGATCAAGCCCGGTCCGCGGAACTACAACCACGCCTGGATCCGGGACGGAGCCCTGACATCCACAGCTTTGCTCCGGGCCGGGATCGTTGCGCCAGTGGCGAACTATGCACGGGCCTATTCCCGGATGGTGCGAGGCGACGGGTGGGTGCCGTTCATAATTCTCGAAGACGGTCAGCCGGTGAGCTTCAACCCGGATCTGGACAGGGGCGAAGGGCACGAATTCGACAGCCAAGGCGAATATGTTTACCTGGTAGGCCAACTGGCCGCAGTTTCGGGCGGGGAAGGGGTTAGTTCTGGGATGGTGGAAAAGGCGGTCAGGGCGGTCCGGTTTATCGAGAAGTTGCGGCGCCTCCGCCTGGAAGGAAAGTACCGTAGCCGCCCGGATCTGGCACCCTACTTCGGGATACTTCCCGCCTCCAACAGTCACGAAGGCTATTATCCCGCCCGTCACAGTTACTGGGACGATTTCTGGGCGGTGCGCGGAATCGGCGAGGCGATCCGCATTTGCCGGCGCTTTGGTAGAGCGGCCGAGGAGAAGGAGTTCCAGCAACTGCGCCGGGAAATGGTCGCCGCCGTCCGCCGTTCCATCCAGGAGGTCATGCGGCGGGCGGCGATCAGATATGTGCCGGGCTGCGTGGAATTGGCCGACAACGATCCCACTTCCACCGCGATTGCGGTCAACCTCGGGGTCGGGGAAGCCATACCGCCGGACGCCCTTCGGTCTACCTTCACTGATTACTATCAAAGCCTCAGACCATTCACCCGGGGTACGAAGCGGCGCACCTACACCCCCTATGAAATCCGGAACGTCGAAGCACTGGTGCGGCTGGGCATGCGCCAGGAAGCCCTGGAGGTTCTGCGCTACTTGGTTGCGGACGCAGTATTTCCGCCAGCCTGGAACCATATGGCCGAAGTGGTCCACGCCCGCCGCCGCGCGCCTTCCTACATAGGAGATATGCCTCACACTTGGGTCGGCTCCGGCTACATCAACGCGGTTCTCAGCCTGCTTGCCTACGAAGAGGATGACCGGATCATTCTTTGCGCCGGCATTGATCCCGACTGGGTTGAAAAGACCTCCGCCGGGGTGGCTTTTCGCCTGCAAACCACATACGGAGCGGTCGCCGGCGAGATTACCTGCCGGGATGAAGGGATAAGATTGCATTTCGAAGGCGAGGCGGATCCGCCGAACGGTTTCCAGGTCGCCCTGCCGCGGCGCTGGAGAGGGTACCGAGTGCAAGCCCAAAGAGGCGGAGCGGCCAGTGCCGGCGCCGGGATAAGCTTCGCCGAGCTTCCGTTCGACTGCCTGTTGCTGCCTCCTGGCGCAGACCGAGTGGATGGCACGACTCCCCTGCCTAGGGAGTCTGGGATTGTATCCGGTAGAAGCGATGCATGGCGGTGAATGTCGATCCATCCTGCCACTCGGTCAGGACTTCATCCCCCCAAAAGGCGTTGCTCTCTGCGGCGGTCCATTCCTGGGTTCCGCAAAGCCCGCCGTCGTTGAAAAATACGTTGTAGAGCCGTTGGGTACTGCTGGAAAAATAGAGGGTCAGCGGGCCGCCGGTCGAGGGACAGGTAATTGAGGTCACGCGCAGGTAGCTGGCGGGATCTGTGGGATCGGAGTCCGTGATGAACTCGGCCAGATTGTCCATGCCGTCGCCGTCACTGTCGGCGGCAGCCGTGGTCACGGTGACCGCTCCGAACCAGAGGTGTTCCCACCAGTCGGGGAGTTGATCGGAATCTCGATCGGTGTAGACGCGGACCAGTCGCACGGTGCTCACCGCCGAGCCCCCGGCGGAATCCCAAACTTGCGCCTGCAAGCCCACCAGTCCGGCGCCGAACCCGGAGGTATCCCATTCAAACGATGCCGGGACGACGTTGGTCTGGGCGTACGTCTTTCCCTCCACCAGCAGCGAAATCCCGGTGATTGACCCGACGCCCGAAACCGCCTCGACCTCAACGGTCACGATCGACCCCCAGGCAAAGAATTTCCCCAGCCCGGGAGATAGGATGTTGCACGACAGAGGACTGTTGCTGACGGCGAACGGCAGACAGAGGCGGCCCTGGCTGCGCACGGCACTTCCCCCGTAGGCGATCAGGCTGAGCTGGTGGGGACCGTTGGGCAGCCCGGTAGTGTCCAGCACGAGGACTGCTGACAGCGTGGTAGAGCCCTCCATGAGAAAAATGGTGCCGCGGGCACCGAGTACGTCGGAATTGCTCTGGGGATGCCCGGAATAGTCGTCGCCGGAAAGCCCCACCACCTGGTAATCGATGAACAGGTTGAACCCTTCCCACGTGTTCGTGCGGGCCTCCACGAAGGCCGACACTTCGTTGCTGCGCGAGCTATCGTGCGTCGGGCCGCCATACCACATCTGCGCCCCCAGGCAGTCTTGCAGGTTGGTGTCGTCATTGACCCGGTTACACAAACGGGTGAGAAGCGTGGTGGAACTGTCGGACTCCTCGGCAACCACGGAGTTGGTAAAGGGAAGCCCGTCAAGGCGGGTGATTACAATTTTCAAGACATCGCCGGAGTCCACCGCTCCCCATGCAACGACCTGCTGGCGGGCCGGAAACGTCGTCTCGGCGAAGTTGGTTCCCGGTGTCCACGCGCGTAACACCGGTTCCACGCCCAGACTGTTGGTGGTAAATACCGAGTAAGTGATTCCGGTTCCGGCGGTGCCCCGTGCCTTCTGCACCAGCTCCACGCGGTCACCCGAGGCCTGGGCGGTCACGCCGGTATCGGCGATGCTCGCCGCCAGGCCGGCGGCGACGGCCGCCAAGGTGTCTCCCGCGATGGCGGTATAGCTGTAACTTTGGCCGTTGATTACGACCGTTACCCGGTCGAGAACCTGGACGGCCTGGTTAGTGAGGGTGGCGTAGAAGCGGCCGTCCAAATACGCGTCAATGCGGTGAACGGTTCGGTGTCCGGCCGCCGCCGCGCTCACCTCGACCGTCACCGAGCCGTTGACCACCGCGTTGCTCGCCAGTCCGGTCACGTCTAGCCGGGGTGCATGGGCGTAAGGCTGACAGAGCGGATCGCCGACGAGGATTCCTTGGTACGGCGCCTGCACCGACATGGTGTAGGCTTCGCCCATGTTGAATCCCCGCGCGTACCAGTAGTGGAGCCGGGCCTGCGGGAATTTGTTGGTATAGTTGCAGGGCTCCGCCACGGTGCCATAAGTGCCGGCGCACCCTGCCTGGATCCAGTTCAGGGCTGAGGGTCGGGGATCGTCATAGGGGGCATCGAAGAGGTAGCCACTCCAGGAAGTCATGAGATCACCCAACGCGCCCGGCAGGAAAGTGTTTTCTTCCAGGCGGGTGGCATAGACGCGACCGACCATGTAGCCCACCACGTCTTGCTTGCCGGTGATGTCCCAGCCGAATACGAACTGGCTCGAGCGCGGTACGTCGAGAAACCGGACCGGGAACATGGCTCCCTCAAATTGCCACCAGCGCACGTTACGATGATTGTCGCCGCTGCGCAGGTAATAGACCGTCCCGGTGGGCAGGCTGCCATCGGCCGTACTGGCGCGATCCACCAGGGCCATGGCTTGGTCCAGGTCCCATCCGGACAGTATGGCGCTCAGGTAGTAGCGGCCGTTTCCGGTCTCCGGGTCCGAGTGCGAAAAGGCCAGTTCACTTTCGTAGTAGCTGCTCAGCGCGGCGGATGGCAGGGAACAGGGTGGCGGTGAGTACTTGTAGTCGTAGAACATCGCAGCGGAGAGGCCGTTGGCGTCGTTCGAATCCGACTGGTACACCCGGTAGGGGATGTCAATGCTGAAGACGATGTAATCCACCTGTGCACTGAGTCCCGCCGAGGAAATGTAGTCCAGAATGGGCTCGCGGATCTGGTTGGTGAACGCCACGGTATCAATCGTGTAGTTGGTGGTAGTGTCGATATGGCAGATGTTTCTTTCGGGGATCTGGCGGGCGTCCTGATAGTACTGTCCCAGTTCCAGGGAGCGGTCGCTGGCATCATTCACCACGATCAAGACGTTGTATGGACCGCCGCCGGCCAGCGCCGCTTGCAGGATCGCCAGCATCACGCCCGTGGCAGTTGTCCGAGCAAATCTCATCGCTAGATACTAATCACTCGGCTCTCTCCGGGGAAGCAGGAAGCATACCTGATCGAGGGAATACTCTGATTTATTTGGTGGTGCATCAGGCGGGCACGCTGCGCGGGGACGGCGTAGCGCCTTCTCCGCCGTGATCCCCGGAGGCGGGCCGCGGCCGCGAGGAGCCGGCGCTTGTCGCTACGCGGCGCGTGTAGTAGACTGCCGTGATTCTGGGAGCTCCGGGTGAAGGTACTGGTAGTAGGAGGCGGCGGCCGCGAGCACGCTCTGGCGTGGAAGATCGCCCGAGACAGCCGCCGGCCGCAGATTTTCTGCGCTCCGGGCAACGCAGGGACCGCCGCCTTGGGAACCAATGTTCCCATTGCGGCGGATGATGTGGCCGGTTTACTCGAATGGGCGCGTGGCAACCGGCCGGATTTGACGGTGGTGGGGCCCGAGGCGCCGCTCTGCGCGGGTCTGGCGGACGCGTTCGATGCGGAGGGGTTGAGAGTTTTCGGACCCGGCCGGGAAGGGGCGCGGATTGAGGGCAGCAAGGTTTTTGCCAAGGAAGTAATGTTCGGCGCAGGTGTTCCCACGGCAGCCGCCGAGGTTTTCGACGATGTCGACAGCGCGTTGCGCTACGTACGGCGGCGCGGAGCGCCGCTGGTTGTCAAGGCCGACGGGCTGGCCGCGGGAAAGGGTGTCAGTGTGTGTGCGACCGTTGAGGAGGCCGAGCGTGCGGTTCGGGCCTGCATGGTTGACCGGGTCTTCGGGGATGCGGGCAACAGGATCCTGGTGGAAGAACGGCTCTATGGTGAGGAGACGTCGATTCTGGCGCTGGTGGATGGAGAGCATGTGGTGCTTCTGGCCTCTTCACAGGATCACAAGAGGGCCTATGACGGCGACCGGGGTCCCAATACGGGAGGCATGGGTGCATATTCGCCGGCCACCGTGGTGGAGGAGCGCGCGTTGAAGGATATCCGCGAACGGATTCTGGTTCCTGTTATCCGGGAACTCGCCCGCCGGAATGTCGTTTATCGGGGCGTACTTTATGCCGGTCTGATGATAACCGAGCGGGGGCCCAGGGTGCTGGAGTTCAACTGTCGCTTCGGCGATCCGGAGACTCAGGCGATTCTTCCCCGCTGGCAAGGCGATATCCTCGCTGCGCTGGAGGCCTGCCTGGACGGCACGCTTTCCGACGGGATGGTGCAGTGGTCGCAGAGCCATTGTGTTTGCGTGGTGCTTGCGTCCGGCGGCTATCCCGGGCCTTACGCCAAGGGCAAGGAGATCCGCGGGCTGGACGCGGCCGGGCAGATGGCGGACGTGATGATTTTCCATGCGGGCACGCGCGTGGAGGGAACGAAAGTGGTGACTGCCGGGGGAAGGGTGGTCGGGGTTACCGCCTTGGGCCGCACGCTGCCGGCCGCTGTGGACCGCGCCTACGAGGCAGTACGGAGGATCTCGTTTGAAGGGATGTTCTATAGACGCGACATTGCGTATCGGGCCCTCAACGGGGCCGGGAGGTGAAAGCGGTGAGGAATGAGAGCGACGGCTGCCGGGTGGGAATAGTTATGGGCAGCGCAAAGGATTGGGAAGTGGTTCGTGCCTGTGCGGACACCCTGCGGGAACTGGGCATTGAATTCGAGGTGCGCGTTCTTTCGGCGCACCGTACGCCGCAGGAGACTATGGAATACGCCGTAGGTGCAGCGCAGCGCGGTATCCGGGTGATCATTGCGGCAGCGGGTTATGCTGCCCACTTGGCGGGAGTGGTGGCGGCTCACAGTGACCTCCCGGTGATAGGCATTCCGGTGACCGGGATGCTGGGGGGGCTGGACGCGTTGCTTTCCACGGCACAGATGCCGCGGGGTGTTCCCGTCGCCACGGTGGCTGTGGGAAAAGCGGGGGCGGTGAATGCGGCGGCGCTCGCCGCGCGTATTCTGGCGCTTGGCGATGATGGTTTGGCGCAGCGCCTGAGTCGATTCCGCGAGCGTATGCGTCGGGATACGCTGGCGTCCCAGGAAACTTTGAGTGAATAGCCAAACTAGCGACGAGGCAAGGGGGACAACATGAGGTGTTACAGGAAACTGGTGTATGCCGGAGGTGGAAGCACGGTCTTGGCGTTGGCAGTGCTGACGGGGGGCCTTACGTTGCAGGCGGCCGGACCGGAGACCGCAGGTGCCGGCCTGCTGGAAGAGTTTCGGCAGGTCGTCGAGCTGTGCGAAGAACGGGGTCTGCCGACGGACCGTTTGAAGGTGAGGCAGGCAGTGGTGGAGGCTCTGATCCGCAGCGTTGATCCGAGGGGAGCGATACTTTCGGAAGAAGAGAAGGAGGATTTCGAAAACGAGCGTGCGGGCGGTCGAGGACAGGTGGGCCTCCGGTTCACAATGGCGGATGGGGAGCCGACCATCACCGAAATTCTGGGCGCCGGGCTGACCGATTGCGGGGTTTCGACCGGGGACGTGATCGCCGCGGTGGATGGTTTCACCACGGCGGGTCTCTACCACACTGACGTGGCCGCAATGCTCTCCTGCACGAACGGCCCGGTTTCGCTTACGGTGCGCCATCCCGATGGAACGGTTACCGACTGCGCCGCCCGATGTATCATTGTAAAGAGCCCCAGCATCGAGGAGGTGGAAGAGCTTCCCCGGGGCGTCGGCTATGTCAAAGTCAACGGGCTGTTTTCGGATGGCGGGGATCTGGCGAGATCTTTGGTGAGCGTGGCGACCGGGCGTGTGACGGGTGTGGTTCTGGATTTGCGGGCCGCCGGGGGCACCAATCAGGCCGCGGTAGTCGCCGCGGCTTCGCTATTCGTCGAGCCGAAGTCGGTTCTCTTCCGCGTCCAGACACCGGGCGGAGAGGATTTACAGACCGTTCAGTCTGAGGAACGCAGGTCCCTCCGCATCCCCGTGATGGTACTGATTGATAAACGTACCTGCGGCGCGGCGGAGCTTCTGGCGGCGGTGCTCGGTACCAGTGGCCGGGGTGTCATGCTGATTGGCTGCCCCAGCGCCGGAGACCCGGGTATTCGGGATATGGTTCCCCTTCCCGTGGGCGGCTATGCTTATGTGGTCTCGAGACGAATCGTGTTGGGAGACGGAAGCGTCCTCGACGGCACCGCGGGAGTTGAGCCGCACATTGTGGTTGAGGAGGAGGCCCAGGAAATGAGGGTGCGTTCTCACCGTCCGCTGGCGGCGGAGGTGTCCGATGAGGAGAAGGCGGCGGTCCGGCTGCGCGAACGTGTGGAAGGCGACCCGGTCCTGGAGCGGGCGGTGGACGTGATCCTGGGGCTGAAGGCGCTGGGCATCAGGTGAGCGGGAGCAATGGCCGGCGTTCCGTTGGTGGTGGCAGTAGAGACCGATGACCGCCTGGGTGAGGCGGTGCGGATGGCGGTGGACGCCCTCCGCCGCGGACGGTTGGTCGCGATCCCCACCGAAACCGTCTACGGGCTGGCAGCAGACCCGCAAGTTAGGGGTGCGGTCGGTCGCCTGTATACCGCCAAGCACCGCGATACCCGCAAGCCGATTGCGTGGTTCGTCGACTCGGTCGGCGAGATTGAGCGAGTTGGGGCGGAGGCGACCCCGTTGCTGGAAAAGCTGGCAGAGCGGTTCTGGCCCGGACCGCTGACGGTAATAGTCCGCCATGGCTCCGGAACGCGGGGATTCCGGATCCCCAGGCATAGGGTGCCGTTGGAAATCCTGAAGGTGAAGAAGGGGCCTCTGGCGGTTACCAGTGCCAATCGGAGCGGCGAGCCCCCGGCGCGGTCTCCGGCTGAGGTGATTGCGGCGGTCGGTGAGCATATTTCGTTGGTGATCACCGATCCTCCCCAGTGTGGCAGAGCCCCCAGTACGGTCGTGGACATTTCGGGGGGCGATGTGCGGATCCTGCGGGAAGGGGCTATTCCGTGGGCGCAGATATTGGAAGTGGTGAGGGAGGCCGGGTAGATGGCGGCTGAACGGGCAAAGCCTCCGGTGCGGCGCCTGCTTTTTCTGTGTACCGGCAACGTGTGCCGCAGTCCGATGGCCGAGTATCTCCTGCGGGCTAACAAGCCGGCCTCCGCGCAGTGGGAGATCGCATCTGCGGCGCTTTCCGGTTCCGACGGGCAGCCTGCGACTCCGGAAGCGGTTGCGGCTCTGCGTGAATGTGGAATCGACATGTCCGGCCATCGCAGCCGTTCGGTTGATACTCAGTTGATCGATTGGGCCGACCTGATCGTAGTGATGACCGCGGAGCAGGAACGGGAGGTGCTGGGCCGCTTCCCGCAGGCCGCGGGGAAGCTGCGCCGCCTAGGAGCCTTTGGCATTAGCCGGCAGGACGATATTGCCGATCCCATCGGCCAGCCGCTTTCGAGTTATCGCCGCACTCGCGACTTGATAAACAGTGCCGTATCCGATCTGATTCTGGAATTGCTGGAACCCAGCAGGGGGGTGGTCATGCAGGAGCAGGATTCGGAGAAGATTGCGATGCAGTTAAAGGTCGGCGTAGGGTCCGACCACGGCGGATTCGAAATCAAGGAGGCGGTGAAGGAGTACCTGCAGACCCGCAAGGTGCGGGTAGTGGACACGGGATGTTTTGCCGCTGCCTCGGTTGACTATCCCGATTTTGCGGCTCAGGTCGCCCGTATGGTTTCGGAGGGCGAAGTGGATCATGGCATTCTGGTGTGTACCACGGGGATAGGGATGAGTATCGTGGCGAACAAGTTTCCACGCGTGAGGGCTGCGCTGTGTATGAATCCGGAAATGGCCCGTCTGGCACGCCGGCACAATCATGCCAATGTGCTGGTTCTCTCCGGAGGATTCATCACCACGGAGGAAGCGATCGCCATCTTGAAGGAGTGGATGGCCAGCAGCGGTGAGACGGGGGGACGGCACGAACGCCGGGTGCGCAAAATCGAAAAGCTGGAACGCGGCCTCAGCGACCCCGTCGAGCTATTCCATGCCGATCATGAGATCTACCGTGTGGTGGTCGGCGAGATGAAGCGCCAGCGTGACAATCTGGAACTGATAGCGTCGGAGAACTACGCCAGTCGTGCGGTGCGGGAGGCCTGTTCATCGGTTCTTACCAACAAGTATGCCGAGGGCTACCCGGGCAAGCGATGGTATCACGGATGTGAATTCGTAGACGAGGCTGAGCGTCTCGCGATTGATCGGGCTAAGGAACTCTTCGGGGCGGAGCACGTGAATGTGCAGCCGCACAGCGGCAGCCAGGCCAACATGGCGGTCTATTTCGCCGTGATGGAGCCGGGAGACACGATGCTGGCACTGAGCCTCTCGCACGGAGGACACCTTACCCATGGTCATAAAGTCAATTTCTCGGGCAGGTTTTTCAATGTGGTGCATTACGGCGTAGACCGTGACACTGAACGGATAGACTACGACCAGATCGCCGAGCTGGCAGAGAAACATCGGCCCAAGCTCATCTGTGCCGGCGCCAGCGCATATCCGCGTATCATTGACTTCAAACGGTTGCGCGAGGTTGCGGATGCTGTGGGAGCCTACTTGATGGTGGACATGGCGCACATCGCGGGACTGGTTGCCGCCGGCTGCCACCCCAACCCGGCGCCCTATTGCGAATTCATCACCACCACCACCCACAAAACGTTGCGGGGTCCCCGTGGAGGAATGGTGTTGTGCCAGGCCCGTTTCTCCGCCGATATTGACAAGCAGGTCTTTCCCGGCGTACAGGGAGGGCCGCTGATGCACATTATCGCCGCCAAGGCGGTGTGCTTCTACGAGGCGCTTCAGCCTTCTTTCAAGGAGTATTGTCAGCAGATAATCCGCAACGCTCAGCGACTGGCGGACTCTCTGGCCGCCCGGGGATTCCGGATCGTGTCCGGAGGAACCGACAACCATTTGATGCTGGTGGATCTCCGCGATAGGGGCATCACCGGCAAGGATGCGGCGGAGGCGCTCGATCGGGCAGGCATCACGGTAAACAAGAACGTGATACCCTTTGATGACAAGAGTCCTTTCGTGACTTCCGGAATCCGGATAGGTACGCCGGCGGTAACCACCCGGGGCATGGGAGTAGAGGAAATGGATGTCATTGCGTATCTGATTGCTAAGGTTCTGGAGGATCCCGCCGACGTGGATAATCTGCGCCGTGTGCGCGGCGAAGTGCTGGCCCTCACCGGCCGCTTTCCCGTGCCCTGAAGCCGGTTCTCCGTCGCGTTGACAGCGGGGATGCAACTGTCTATATTGCTCCCTGGTATGCGGCCGGGATGGGCGATTAGCTCAGTTGGCTAGAGCGCCACCTTGACATGGTGGAAGTCAGA
>DTYT01000265.1 GCA_012961745.1 Kiritimatiellia bacterium
CGCCCCAGGAATACGGCTCCCGCCTTCCGCAGTCTGGCCACCGCAGTGGCATCATAGGGGGCCACATAGCCGGATAGAATCCGCGAGGCACACGTGCACGGATCTCCACGGACGTTCAAATTGTCCTTGATCGCCACCGGCACCCCCAGCAGCGAACCCGTACCGCCGGATGCCAGCCGTTCGTCCGCCCGCTGCGCCTCGGCCATCACCTTCTCGGCATCGAGGTGAATGAAGGCGTTGAGGCGCTCATTGTGCTGTTCAATTCTCTGGAGAAAACCAGCCACTACCTCGCGGCACGTCATCTCACGCCGCCGGAGGAGACGCCGCAGATCACACAATGAAGCTGGTATCTGCGATATCGCCATCGCCACAAAGAGGCGTCATCCTCAACTCTGATCCATTATCGGCGGGACAATGAACAGCGAATTCCGCCAGCACGGCGCGTTGGCGGATGCCGTATCGCGTATATCACTTGCTCTAACCGCGTCCTTACGAAAAACATTACTCAAGTCGCCGGGATATGGAGAAGGTGACAGATCATCCACCGGCGCCAGCTCCAGCAGCCGGACGTATCCGAGCACTTCGTCCAACTGTCGCTGAAATATCTTTGCTTCGTCCGGCGAAAGCTCCAGCCGGGCCAGTCCGGCGACATAGCCGACGTCGATCCTTCTGGCAAGATCCTTTTCCTCCACTCCCATCGCGAGCTACAAGCCGGGCGATCCGGGCCCAACTTCAGAGCACCCGGCTCCCGGCCGTCCCCTCCCTGTGTGGCACCCGGTCTACCTGCGCTCAGCCAGCAGCCTTACCAGGATACCGAACAGGAATATCGCCATCGCCACCTGCACAAGCGATGACGCCGCATGTGCCTGTCCCGGCAATATGGTGATCGTCGGCTCCCTGAAAAAACGCCCGACGATCGCCAACAGAACCAGCACCGCCCCGACGATGGCTGAAGCCTGAGCCAGTACCTTCACGCCACACCTCCTTCTCTTGCCCATACCTCCTACCCGAACCCACAGTTTATTAGACCAACCGGCAGGATGGCAAGGGATTACCGGACCATGATATTCCGCATACCGCCGGTTGTCTCTTCGACAGAGTCTTGCATCCGCGGGCCCTCGGGGGCATCATTCTTGCCGGACCCGACCCACAGGGATGAATACCTCAGCCCCAGATCAAGTTAAGGGGCGCCGGCCCTTGGTGTTGTGTGCAGTCTGCGGCGGCATCTCGGCATACAAGACCGCCGAGGTGGTCAGCCGCCTCGTGCAGCGGGATGACAGCCGTGTTCGGGTAATCATGAGCCGGAACGCCTGCAAGTTCGTTACTCCGCTCACCTTTCGCGCCCTGACCGGGGCCCCGGTCTCCGTGTCCCTCTTTTCACGGTCGGCGGACGCTCCAGATCACCCGATCTTCCCGCATATCGACCTCGCGGGCGAAGCCGACATCTTTCTGCTCGCCCCGGCCACCGCGGATGCTATCGCCCGTATCGCGCGGGGACATGCAGGCGATCTCGTCGCCGCCGCGGCCCTGGCTCTCCCCGCTGATTGCATCCGCGTGTTCTGCCCCGCCATGAACTCCGCCATGTGGTTGAGCCCGCCCACCCAGGAGAATGTCCGCCGACTTGAGAACCTGGGCTGGCTGAGACTCGGGCCGCGCGCAGGCCGCTTGGCCTGCGGCGGCCAAGGAATGGGACGAATGGCACAGCCCGACGAAATCACCGCCTGTATCGCCGGTTGCCTGAAAAGGCGCGCCAGCCTTTCGGGATCAACGATTCTCATATGTTCGGGACCCACACGCGAATATCTCGACCCCGTACGTTTCATCTCCAATGCGAGCTCCGGATTGACCGGCAAATCGCTCGCCATGGAAGCGGTCGTGCGGGGAGCCGCAGTGATATTCATCACTGGTCCGGTATGTCCGGACCATCTTCCCCGGCATCCGCGGATAGTCCACGTGCAGGTCACGACCGCCGCAGAAATGCTGGAGGCGGCACTCGCGCACACCCCGCAAGCCAATGCCTACATTTTCACCGCTGCGGTTGCGGACTTCGCGCCCGCGCAAACTTTACCGCAGAAGCAGCCCCGCGGCCCCGGGATCACGCTCAACCTACATCCCACCGAGGACGTGGCCGCCGCAGTGTCGGCAAGGAGACGACCTGGAACCGTCGCTGTAGGATTCGCATTGCAGGATTCCCTGGAGGATCCATCCGCGGAAGAAAAGCTTAGGGCCAAACACCTCGACGCCATAGTGGTGGACACTGCCGCCGCAATGGAGGCCTACTCAGCCAGATATCGATTCATCTGGCATGAGGAGGGCGCATTGCGTCACGCGGACTGGGGAACACTGGACAAGCCCACGTGTGCCCGCCGCGTGTTGGACTGGATCAGCGAGCAGATCTCCTGAAGGCCGTCACCCCCGGAATACCAGATATTTGCGGCATACGTAGTTGATCATGACCGCCGCCACCATCTTCGCCACGTAGGACGACGTGGTCGACATCCCGAGTACGGTGATCAGCATCCAGCCCACTCCCGTACCGATCGCAATGCTGCTGACGGAGACCGCGTAAAAAAGCGCGATCTCCACATGCCGGCGGTGCCTGCCCGGTGTAAATACCCAGACTATGTTTATCAGATAGGCAGTAAGATTGGAGAAAAGAAACGCGATGATACTGTCGATCACGAAATTGCGTGACCTCAATGACTCACTGACCGCCCGTACGGGAAGCGAGAGTAGCCTGACGGCGATGTCGTCGTTTCCCAGAGCCGGAAAGATCATCCAAGCGCACACATAGAAGACCAGGACATCTACCAGAGTGGCAACGGCTCCCGCGATACTGTACTTGACGAATTGAACCGCGGGGTGTGCCTGCCGACCCGTGAACTGTTTGACTATGCTCCCGATCGCCCCATTCCCGGGTTGGTTCATACTCCGCTTTCCCCGTGGATCCAATCCTGCACACGCGCGCTTATCCTGCGGACCGCCAGTATCTTCAAGCATTTTCGCTCCATGGTTTCCGGTAACTCAACCACCTCTCCGGATCTATGTCCCAGAAGGGCTTGGGCCAGGGGGGCCTCACAGGAAATAATCCCCAGCTCCTCATCATGGTCCCAGAGCCCGAGGACCACGACCGTCTTCCGTTCCCCGTCCTCAAACTCCAGGTCCACTTCCACACCGGGAGCCACGGCCTCGGCCTTGACGTCGGTGAAGTCGCTCGGTGTCACCTGACTCAGCGCATTTTCCAGTTCCTCTCTCCGGCGCAGCAGGAGTGCCTGATGTTCCTTGGCGGCCTTGTATTCATAGTTCTCGCGCAGGTCGCCGTAGGAACGGGCCCGTGCGATTTCCGCGGCCGCACGAGGAATCTCCTGGCGGGTAAGGATTTCAAGCTGTCGCTGTTTGCGGCGGTACGACCGCCAGGATGTAATGCGGCGATGGACCACCTCCAGCGGTCGCCGCCCGAGGAGCGTTTCACCGAGGGCCGGCCGCAACTTGATGATCTTCCCTAAAAGCTCTCCCTTCTCCAGGCCGCTCCATCCTCTCCCCGAATGGATCAAGTGTACGATATCCTGAAGTTCCTCCTCCGCCGTGGTCTCCACCAGCCAGCGCACGACCGGCTCCCCCACGAAACCTCTGATCAGGTATCGCCGTTCCGCGGCGGCCAAGCCGCCCCCGCCGGAGTTGAGACGGTTGACCGCAAGCCTGACCAGCCCGGCGGCCCGGGGGGCACCCCATTCCCGAACCACCTGACTATGGCGAAGCATCCATGCAATCACCAGGGGGGGACAGTCGGCCGACTGCGATGCATGCTGCATGAACCGCTTGACCACCGGTGCCAGCCCGGCGTGAAGAAGTTCCTGGACGGTTGCTTCCATCACGCCCTTCGTACACCTGGCAGCCGCCCTGAGTAATGCAATCGCTCTCCGCCGGTGCTGATCCTCTGGCAACGCCGTAAGAATCCGCTGTATCAACCAGTGCAGCTGACGCGGTGGTACACCCGCCAGCAGCGATGCCATATCCTCCTCACCGTCGAGAGCCCTCCAGTCCACCAGTTCCGTGATATCGGCCTCCACGGCGACCAGATCCTGTAGCGAAACCAGGAGTCGAACACGCTCCAAAAGAGGCTCCCTTCTCTGCGAGAGCACTTCCTTCACCCGCTCCACCACGACCGCTCCAAGCGGGTGCGGCAGCCCATCGGGGTATACCCGGCGCAGGTCCTCCATGATACCCAGTAGATCCTCGTCCGCCGCCCCCGATACACGGCGCATCAAATCCTCTCCGCCGAAATCCGCTATCTGCCGTATGGCCTCATCGAGTCTCGCCGGAACATGTATCTCCCCAGCCGCTTTAAGATGCTCCCGCGCTTGCAGCCAGAACCGGCGCCACTCTTCATCCTTGCTGAGGAACGGACGCAGCACCTCCCGCAGCTGCCTTGGAGTCATCGGTCCACAATCAGCGATGATCCACTTCACCAGCGCCGCGGGGTCCTCGCGTGCAAGATCTGCCACACGCTTCGCGCGGCGACGGTACTCGGCCCAGAAATGATCCTCCGGGATTAGCTGCAGCCGCTGTGCCGCATAACCCAGAGCCATCCGGTGTCCCTTCTTCTTCTCAAAATCAACTTCAACTTCCCCGTGAATGACGTCCACGTCAACAATCTCCCCAACGCCCCATGTTGTGTCCCGGCACAAGACGCCCGGCTTCAACCGTACCAGAACTTTCAGGCGCTGTACGCAATCGATGACGCCGGAATCCGCGTCACACCGGGCCTCCCAAAGCATGCGGCGGGCCTTCTCCCCTCCACCCAAGAGTCGCAGCAGCCGCTCCCGGATTCTTTCTGGCGAAACCCGCGGCGAACTGCCGCAGTATTTCTCGATCACCGTCAGAGCATCCAACAGCTGCCCGCGGGATTCACAAGCGTCCGCCAACAGCTCCAACAGCACGGCAGACTCCTCCCCCGCCGTTTCCGCATATCGAATGAGAGGCCCGATATCTATCCGCGGAGCTTCCAGGGCCTGCAGAAAATCATTCTCACCTCTGACTGGTTCAGATCCTTCGTTCACGGCTTTGGCGTTGCCGAGGCATCCGGCTTCGGAACATACCCCCATCTGCCTGCACTCTCCAGATCAAAACGTAGTTTCCACAAGGCCACTGCAGACTATACTTGATCCGGCCGCCCCATTATCTCCGCCAGAGTTGACTCACACCTGGAAGGCTGATAGCTGTAGACTCAGCGCCCCCGTCCAGCAGGCGAAAAAGGACGGAGTCAAAAACCGCAACCTATGATTCGAAGACGCCTTCGCGACGACGGTTCCAC
>DTYT01000266.1 GCA_012961745.1 Kiritimatiellia bacterium
CAGCGGGACCCTGGAGGACGGTACGGAGGCCGGCGTCGAGACGCTCTTTCCGGGCTACCCGGATCGCGTTTTCGCGCACTGGTACAGCGGCACGCTGCGCGTTCCGAAGGGCAAGATGCTCGAGTATGTCCACGCGGGCTACGCCAGCAAATATGAGCAGGATCTCCTGTTCACCGTAGAAAAAGGCGTCGTCACCGGAACTGAAATCAGGCAGAACGGCGTGTCAGAGAATCCCGACGCACCGGAGGGGTACGGCCCTGGCGCCATGTTGGTGTTTCCGCCGGAAAGGCCGGAGACGAGCGGGGAGAAGGACGCATGAATTACCTCTTCGGCTACCTCGCTATCGGGATCCTGGTCTTCCTGGTGGTGATCGGATCCCCCCTGCTCGGAGAACGGAAGGAATCCGATTTTGATCAATTGATGCGGGAAGCAGATGCGCGGCTGAGGAAAACCTGGTGGGACCGGCTTCTCGCGTGGATCATCGTGCCACTGGTGGCTGCATTGATTGCCGTCGTCGCATGGCCACTTGTGCTTTTTACGCTGGCGAAAGACAAATGGTGGCCCAGGGAACAACCGGACACGGAGGAAGAAGAGGAATTCGCGGTCGCCCGCGAGCATCTCCTGCAGCGCAGAACGATCGAAGAGATCGAAGCCGCCGAGCGCGTGAGCGATCCGCTGGGCGCCGTCCCGGACCTGGCCTTCGTCCACCTGAATCCGGCGTGGGCGAAATTCAAGGAAAACCTGCGGCCGGACGACGAACTCTGGAGCTTCTCCGCCCCGTGGAAAGATTGGGGCGGGACGGAACTGTGTGAAGGCTACGCCATCGTGCGCGACAGAGAGATCGGCCCCTGGTTTATTGCGAACAGGAAGTTGCCGAGTGACCCGGGCGACTGACGGATCAGAACGATGGCAGCAAAACGATCACGTCAAAACGATCACATCGAAACGATCACAACAGGAGGAACAGGGGATGGCAGTACTGGTTGAAGCGATATCGGTCGTGATCCGGCTCGCGGCGCTGGAAGAGAATGACGTCGAGTGGGGCGAGCCGTACCCGACCTACTGTGCGGACGGCGCCCTGGCCAGAGTGGGCTTCATGGACCCGGTGGATGCGCAGTCCTGCATCGAGTTCCTGGAAAAGAACGGCCTCGTCCACCTGCGGCGCGGCCGGGCGGTCGACTTTGTCGTGGCGGACCAGGTAACAGGTCTGTACACGCCCTGCGACTGGCTGGAGTTCCGGGACATTTATCTCGATGAGCAGTGCACGCAACCCGTCGCCGTCTGCAAGGCCGCCGCGGCGCCCGAGGATCTCCTGGCGGCCCCGGACGGCTGGCAATACGAGGGTTCGCTCAGCCAGTCATTCGGTTTCACCCCCAACGAGCAGATGGACAAGACCATGCAATATCTCCGCCATGAAAATGGCGTCGATGTCTACCATTGCCTGCTGACCGGAAAGGAGGTCTACATCGGCAGAGCCGGCGCGGATGCATAGAGAACCGGCGGCAACCGCCCCCGGCCGGAGGACTCCCGGCCCGAAAAAATAATTTCCACAGGCTCATCTGGTGAGCCACCGGGTGGCGTATAAGTAGAGGCACAGACGTTTTCGGCAACGCACAGGGGAGGAAAAGAGAGATGAGAGAGACACTTTCGGCAACCCGGCTCACACATGCCCGTTCAATCCGGCCGGTCGCGCCGCATGCCGGCGGCGGAGCGCAAATCGCCGCCGGCGGTACCACCTGCATGATCGTCTGGCGGACCGTGCCGGAGGGCTGGCTGAAACGGGCCGGCCGCATCCGCACCCCCGGTCAGATGCCCTGGCTGGTGGGGGAGCAGGAAGTTGCGCAACTCACCGGTCAAAAGCGGGAGACCTTCACCGGCGAACCCGGCAGGCTCATCCGCGGCATCCTGCTCTGCTGGTTCGAGCCGGAGAAGTATCACTGGGACGAGGCGCGTCACGGGCCGTTGAGAGAATTTCTCCTGCTGGCGCTCGAAGACCTCTGGGAAGCAGAGCGCTTCGGGCCCTTCGAGCCGGAGGAGCAGGTCCTCTTTTGCGCCGACCTGGAGCGCCGGAAGCACCGGCGCCTGCTTGCCACCCGAATGCTGGCCGCGGGCCACGCGATGCTGCCCACGAGCACGGATATCCGCGTCCGGCTGCTGCTCGACACCTGGGACACGCTCGACGAAGTTCCGAAAGCCGAGCAGGAGAGCGTGCTCGAATTCCTCGCCCGTCTGTACCGGGGCGCCCAACTGGCAGATCTTGACAGCGGAATCCGGGAGAGGCTGGCGCTCATCCACCTCCAGGTTTTAGCCCGGCTGGGCAGGAGAGGGGAGCAGGGGAGGTTCTTCTGGCGCACCGCGTCGAAACAGATCAGGGAGCCGGAAACAAAACAGGAGATGTTGCGGCTGATGCGGAATCCGCGCAGCGAGGGAAGCAAAGTCTTCGACAACAACACGGGGCAACGGCAGCATGCGTAACAGGGGAAGGACTACGCTGGAACTGAAGCAGGTATCGCTGATCCCGGGGAGGGGGCTGTTGCTGTCGTCACTGCTGGCAACCGCCGCGAACGCCGACCAGAAGTACAACCCCCACAGGGGCGAGTGGGAAACCACCGCGCCAGACAGCGAGCTGCAGTACAACCCCATGGCGGGCGACTGGTCCTACGCCCCGCCCGGCTCCTCCCCCCAATACAACGCCATGGAGGGCAGCTGGGACCTGGTGCCGGACCACAACCGGCAGCGCTACAATCCCCATGAGGGCCAATGGGAAACCACCAGCCCCGATGCGAATCTGGAGTACAACCCCTTCGAGGGAGACTGGCAGTACGCGCCGCAGGGTGCGGAACTGGAGTACAACCCCCACAGCGGCGACTGGGCGTACCCGAAGTGAGCGCGCCACATGGTTACGCAGATCAAAGCCAGTCAAAATACACAAGGAGAAAGAACATGCAGATGCAGATGCAGATGCAGA
>DTYT01000267.1 GCA_012961745.1 Kiritimatiellia bacterium
ACCCCGCTCCATCGCAGTCGTCAAGCCGCGGCCCCGAAACTTCCAAGGTTTGGACATTTTGGTTACGAAACTTCCAAGGCTTGGAATGGGTCACGGAACGTGGGGGGGGTGCCGGTCGCCGTCCGAGCCCGCTGCGGTGCTCAGCGGGCGGCGGCGCAAAGCTCAAGCTCCGCTGGGGGGGAATTCAAGCGCGGCCCATGACGCCCAATCGAGGGTGGCGTTCGGTCACGGCTGCACGCGGCGGGTGCCGATGCGGTAGAACCGGAGGCTGGCGGCGGTCGCGGTCTGGTCGGTGACGGTCACGATACCGTCGGCCGTGACGGTGATGTCGGTGAGCACGGGGTGCCCCGCGAAGGATGCCTCGTTGCTGAGGCCCTGGTCATGGTATTCCACCCAGTAGAGCCGCGAAGTCCGGGCTTCCCATTCCAGGAAGATGGTCCCCGCCGGCAGGCATTGAATGAGGGCGGCGTGGAAATAGCTGGTGGCGACGTTGGGGTCAAAGCCGGCAACAAGCTCGTCACCGTCACCCTGGCCGTCGCCGTCGGTATCGGCATCGTAGGGATTGGTGCCGGTGTTGGTTTCGCTGTGGAAGACGCCGCACCAGGTCTCGTAACGGTCGTAGACGCCGTCGCCGTCGGTGTCGTAGAGCGTGTCGTTGTCGCTGTAGTAGACGGCGTACACTGTTCCGCTGACATACTGGTCGGCACCCTGGAAGAGGATGTAGTCGAAGCAACCCAGGTAGGTGACGCCGGTCTGACCCATCTGCAAGTTGACCACCAGTTTCTTGACGCGCGTGGGGTCGAAATCTCCCAGGTACGGCTCGCCGTAGAATGCGGCCAGATTGTTGCTGATGGTGTCCCAGTCGCCGGGGGCGGCGTAGGTCTTCAGGTAGTGGATGGCGTCCCCGTCCGCGTCTTCGAGCTTGATTTCAAGCGTCCCGGTATAGCCGTTGGTTTCGCAGAAATCGAAGGCGGCCACGATGTTGGACCACTGGTTGGTGTCCGCGGGAAGTGGCCAGGCCGCCTCCCATTCCCGCGTCATGCCGAACCCGGAGTAGGATCCCGCGTCGGGGTAGTTCTGCACCGCCATGAAGGCGCTGTTGGTGCCCTGGGAGGCCCAGCCGTGAACGCCGGAAGCCCAGACGGTCGGCGGTTGGTTTTCGGCATAGGCGAAGGTGACCCAGGGGTGGATTTCGGACCCGGTATCGCCGCGGGGGCGGTCCTCGAAACTATCCACCAGGTCGCGCGGGCCGCCGGGGAAGGTCATGGCCCAGGCGAACCAGTCGTAGACGCTGCCGGCGGTGCCGGGGGGGACGGTGATGGAGCAGAGGTTGCTGGACGTACCGGTGCTGGTAAACCAGGAGGTGGAGGCGACGGCTACTCCGCCGGTCGTCAGTTCCAGGGTCAGACGGAACCACTCGTAGTCGGCCAGGTGGGGCTCCCAGAGGTCGGCGCGGGACAGGGGGGTAGGAACCTCCCATGATTCGTAGGAGGGTAGTTCCTGCCAGAGGACCGTGACCTCATAGGTTTCCCCGGTGCGGACGCCGGCGGGCAGGGATGCCGGCCGCACCCCCCAGCAAAGGCGGGTTTCAAGGAAGCACTCGCTGAGATTGGTGCCGTCCTTCTCCAGCCACGCATGTAGGCGGTAAGCTCCGCCCTCGGGGGAGGAACGGTAGTCGTCGTCATGCAGGTCGGCATCCGGAACCGGAACCCGGAGGATATTGGTCACCAGGCCCGCGACCGCCAGCAGAGTGGTCTCGCCGTAGCGTACGAAGGGCGCCGCCGCGCCTTCGAAGGCCAGATGCAGGTCGAGCGTTTCTCCGCGTGTATCGGCGCCGACCGCGACCTGGTACCCCCACCCGTTGGGCCAGATGCCGACGGGTTCGTCCGCCAGCCACACCTTGTAGGGCGAGGGATTGGCCAGGGACTCCCCCGGGTAGTAGGCGTAGAGCACGCGGTACTCGTCGCCGGCAAAGGTGAAGGTCAGCAGGCCGTCGCTGTTGGTCTCGAGCACTCCGGCAGGCGGGCTGAGTTGTTCCACGGTACGGCCGTAAATGAGGTTGGAGGCGGAGACGGTGAAGGACACCGGACCGGTGCTCTGGTTGAGCAGTGGGATGAGCACGCTGCCGTTGGAGCAGATGCGATAGTCGGGGATCACGTAAGTATATCCGGTACTGCCTATGTCAATCGCGGGTTGCAGGCCGAACCAATCCCGGAAGACGGCGCGACCATAGTCCCAGTGCTCCTGCCACGACATCTGGTCGGGAGGGTCGCCGGGGAGCCAATCCATCACCGGATTGTCGCCCAGCGTGAAGGTGTTTATGGCGGCCTTGGCTCCGCCGGGGTGAGTGTTGATGTGGAGGGCGGGACTGGTGTCGGTGCCCAGCCCGTAAGGAATACGCTGCACAATGGTGGTGCCCGTGGTGGCGCCGATCCCATTCCAGACACGCCAGGTGACCAGGTTGGTCCAGGGGTAGCCGTTGGTCAACGGACCCAGGGAACCCACGTAGCGGACGTCCACGCGGGTGTAGGGCTGGTCCCAGTAGCCCGAGACCCCCCCGTGCCAGGCATCGGTGCATCCGCTGACCTCCAGGCCGAAGATGTCGCTCATGCGGGCCGCCCAGTTGGAGTTCGAACGGTGATAGGCGTTGAAGCGGCCCGGCAGGTCTCCGTTGGCGTAGACGTGAACGCCCTGGGCGACAACGTTGCTGTAAACGGCGTCCAGGCGCTGGGGCGCCATCTGGTAGGCGCGGGACAACACCAGAGCCTGGGCCGCGGTGTAGGCACCTGCATCGAAGTTTTCCTCATCGATGAAACCCGGCTCGTATCCCAGCCGCTTGAGAGCGCCCCAGAGCATGCAGTTCTCCTGGTTGGCGCGCGGCCAGCCCATATCGGCATCAGCGCCCCAGTAGAACAGGATATCGTAGGGTGGATTGGTGGATCCCCCCAGCAGGCGGTCGAGGTGGATCTGTTCCATGCGGCGGTAGGTCTCGATTACATTCCAGTAGGCGGACTTGACAATGCGGTTGGTTGCGACCACCCCGAATCCCTGTTCGCGGGTCTGGGGCATGGGGCGGTCGTTCCAGGTGAACACGTGGACCCCTATGGCACCGGCCATGAGGGCTTC
Organism: Kiritimatiellia bacterium; assembly: GCA_012961745.1. GTDB lineage: Bacteria > Verrucomicrobiota > Kiritimatiellia > B70-G9 > B70-G9 > B70-G9. Next base: position 3,127 of record DTYT01000267.1, read on the forward strand.
CCAAAGCTGCCCGGGGAGCGCTTCGTCATAGCGGCTGGCGGCGCCGGGGAAGAGGTCTTCGGTGCTGCTGTGCCCGGTCTCGGTGACCAGGACGGGCAGGCCGGACTGATCCTGGTACTTGGTGATGCCGAACTGGGCGCTGCGCAGCTCGCTGCCCTCGAGGGCCCAGGCATAGTTGTTGATTGACCAGAAGTCCAGCGGGGCACCGGCGGCCTGGCAACATTCCACGATGGTCTCCGCGTCCTCGCAGGTGTGGTTGGCATCGAATCCGTTGTAGACGCCTCCCACCATCGAGTACGAGACCAGATGATTGGTGTCCGCGCTGCGGGCGGCGGCTGCCCCCAGGGTGACAAAGTCGCCGATACTCTGCTTGCGCCATTGAATC
>DTYT01000268.1 GCA_012961745.1 Kiritimatiellia bacterium
CGGGGGCTGGCCGCGTACGGGCGGGCCGGTGAGCGGGTTGCGGGGGGACTTTATCCTCCGCAAGGCGACTTGGGCCGTCAGGTCGTGCTGGAGAATTCCCTGTTGAGGTTGAGCCTGTGTTCGTTCGGGGCCGGAATCGCTTCCGCCGTGCTCAAGGAATATCCTTCCACCGCGGATAAGAACAGTCCCTCGGTCCGGCTCGACTTCGCCGAGATACCGGCGGCGGCATGGTATTTTCATACGGACGCCGGGTGTGAAAGCCCCTATTTTGAGCTCCGTGACCATACGCCGACGTCGGTCTGCTGGAGGGCTGCCTACCGGGGATTCGAACTGGAGAGATGTGTCTGGCTGGGGACCGGATACCTGGTCAACGTGAAAGACCGCATCCGGGCGGGCGCGGAAGGCGGGTATCTGGCGGAGCAGTGGCTGACTCTGGGAATGATGGAGCAGCACGAAGGGAAGACACGCTATGCCTATCTGGGGATGGATATCCTTCGCTCCGGTGGTGAGGGGGTGCTGCATCTGGCCTCCCGCATATCACGGATGTTCGCGGCCGAGAAAAGGAAGCGCGGCTTGGGGCTGATGCCTTCCGCGATTGTGGTTCCGGTTTTGACCAATCAACTTTCCGCCGACTGGGTGGCGGTCAAGAACAAGTATTTTGTACAGGTGGCCCGCACCGAAGGGGGACTCGACGGTGCCTGGCTGATTGCCCGGCGTGCCCTGGAAAAAGGAGAGCGGCCCGACAGCCCGACGGCGAGGCGGATGACCGGCGTCAGCCACGTCGGCGGGGCTGCGGTGTTGCCGGCAGTGCGGCTGGCTGCCCGCGAGACTGTGGAGCGTTGGACCTTTTTTTATCTGGGGCCGAAAGAATATGCCCGTCTGGGTGCTCTGGGGTACCGGGCGGTGGAGATCATGGAGTTCGGCATGTGGACCCCCATCAGCCGCGTTCTCCTTTGGACCCTGAATTGGATTCATGACCACGTGTGGCCCCACAACTACGGACTGGCCATAATGTTGCTCACCGTTCTGATTCGTATTGTCTTCTGGCCGGTGACCCACGCCAGCACCGTCAGCATGAAGCGTTTGCAGGAAATCCAGCCGCTGATCAACGAGGTCCGGCAGAAATACAAGGACAATCCACAGAAACAGCAGAAGGAGATGATGGCCATATACCGGGAGCATAAAGTCAATCCCCTGGGCGGCTGCTTGCCGATGCTGATCCAAATTCCGGTCTTCATAGCCTTGTTGGTTGTGCTGCGCAGTGCGATCGAACTGCGGTTCGCCTCCTTCCTGTGGATTCGCGACCTCAGCGAACCGGAGCAGCTGCTGGCAGGTGTGCTTCCCATCCCCCTGAACATCTTGCCCATCCTGATGGCGGTTACCATGCACTGGCAGCAGAAATTGACGCCTTCGGGCGCCGATACTCAGCAACAGAAGATGATGCTCTTTTTCCCGGTGCTGATGCTGGTGTTCCTGTACAACTTCCCGTCCGGGTTGGTGCTCTACTGGACGACCAACCAATGCCTGATGATCGCGCAGCAGCTGGTTATGAGGCGGCAGCTTCGCAGCGCATGAACGGCGATGGAAAAGCGGCAGGCCGGAGGTGAGCCGATGAATCAGGAAGCGGACGAAGCGCCGGATCGGGTGCGGGGAGATGATATGCCCGTGCCGGCGACCGCGCCGGAAAAGGCGCGCGGGGAGCTCGAGCGGATCATCGGGCTGATGGGGTTTGAGGCCGAGATCCAGGTGTTTGAGCAGGAAGGGGGCAACCTGCTTCTGCACATCGAATCGCCGGAAGCAGCGCGGCTGATCGGAAAGCGCGCCCAGGTACTCAATGCCCTGCAGTACCTGCTGTACCGGATCCTGTTCGCTTCCGGGGTGCAGGGGATCTTCTGTTCCGTGGACGTGGAACGATACCGCGAACGGCACCGCGACCGGCTCCTTCAGGAGGCTTTCTCCGCGGCGGACCAGGTCCGCCGCACCGGCCGACCGGTGCGGCTGCGTCCCATGCAGGCGGCCGACCGCCGGGTCGTACATCAAGCCCTGAAAGATCACCGGGATGTCCGCACGGATTCAGAACAAGCCGGCCAACTGGGACTCAAACGGGTAGTCATCCGGCCGTCGGGACGCTGGGATTGAGGTCTCGTGGAACGCGCAATCAGAGAGCTTGCCGAGGGACATTTCGATCTGCTGGTCATCGGAGGAGGTATCAACGGGCTGGTGATTGCCTGGGAGGCCTCACTGCGGGGGCTCCACGTGGCCCTCGTCGAGAGAGAGGACTTCGGGGCCAAGACTTCTTCTGCATCGTTGAAGATCGTCCACGGCGGTCTCCGCTACCTTCAGCATCTTGACCTGCGGCGGATGCGCGAGTCCATTCGTGAACGCAGCACATTGCTCCACGTGGCACCCCATCTGGTGTACCCTTTGCCTTTTCTGGTTCCCACCTATGGACATCTGCTGAAGGGCCCCGAACTGATGGCCGCCGCGGTAATCGCCAACGAGATCATCAGCCTTGACCGGAACCAGTTCCTCCGCGATCCGGCACGTCGGCTTCCCTGCGGGAGAATATTCATCCCGCGGGCCGAGTGCCGCGGCCTGGTTCCTGGGCTCCCGGAAAAGGGGCTGAACGGCGGCGTGCTGTTCTACGACGCCCAGATGTACAGCGCCGAAAGGCTGAATATGGCGTTCGCCCTTTCCGCCGCGGAACAGGGTGCCGTGTTGGTGAACTACGCCGAGGTCACCGGTTTCGAGCGCCAGGGCGGCCGGATCACCGCCGCCGTGGTTCGGGACGCGATCAACGGTGGGGAATTCGGCATCCCGGCGGACGTGTACGTGAACGCCACCGGTCCCTGGTCCGATATCGTCCTCGGCCTGCTCGAGAGTCGCCCGCCCCCGCGGGTGGTCCGCCGGTCCAAGGGCATCCAGATCGTGGCCCCTCCCCTGACGCGTGGTACGGCGGTGGCCCTTCCCAGCCGGCACCGCGACCCGGCCGCCCTTTTCAGTCGCGGAACACGCCACTATTTCATCACGCCCTGGCGGGGTGTTTCCCTGATCGGTACCACCGATACGGTCTACGAGGGCGACCCGGACCACTTCCGCATAACCCGGGACGATATCCGTGAATTCGTCACCGAGGTCGGCCAGATACTGCCCTCGGCGAAGCTTGATCCGGACAGCATACCATTTGCTTTCGGAGGCTTGCGTCCCATCACCGAAAAGAATATCGAGGCCGCTACCACAACCGCCCGCAAGTACGAGATCAACGACCACCGTAAGGACCCGGACCGCGGCAACCTGATAACCGTGATCGGCGTGAAGTATACCACCTGCCGACTTCTGGCCGAGAAGGTGATCAACCTGGTCTTCCGCAAGATGAACCGCCGCGGCCCGCTCAGTCGAACGGCGCGCACCCCCCTTGTCGGCGGGGAAATAGATGACTGGCAACGCTTCGTTTCCGACATGGAGGAACGTTGGGCGGGGCGCCTGCCCTCCGGCGCCATACGGCATATGGCCCATTGCTACGGCACACGGGCCAGAGAGGTGGCGGGGTTGGCCCAGGAGAACGGCGACCTTGCCCAGCTTGTGCCGGGGTCCGACGAGGTCATCGCCGCCCAGGTGGTGCACGCGGTCCGCGCCGAGTCCGCGGTCCGGCTGGCGGATGTCGTCATGCGTCGGACCGATTTGGGGAGCAAGGGGCATCCCGGCCGAGCGGCATTGGAGTTCACGGCCCGGCTGATGGCGCGTGAACTCGGCTGGTCGGATGCGCGTCTACGCCACGAGATAGCCGACACCGAACGGCTCTTCGTTTTTACCCCGGGGTGAGGCCGCCCCGGGACAGGCTCCCCTCCGGGGGAAGTTCCGTAAACGGCCGCTGTGCGGGCGTCCGACCCATTAACCACCACTGGAGGCCGGACCTGGAGCAGGAGAACGTGCCGCGGCGTGACACGCGTGGACCTCATAGAGCCGAAAGCGCGCCCGCTTGGGGCGGGTCTTCCACGTCCGGGCAAGGGGATGCTGGACGACCTCACAGTAAGGGAAGACCACCTCGCACACCAGCCGCGCCGCCTCGAAGGAGAGCGGGTATACCCCCAGACCCTTTTCGTCGCTGCACAGGAAAAGAACCCGGAAACCTGCTTCGCGAAGCTCGTTCAGCTGCCGGCATGCCGCGGCGAGCCGTTGCGGTTGGGCGTGTCGCCAGATCCGCCGCCCGTCGAGCACATTGCGCGCCGAGACATAAGCCAGGGGCGTGCCCCACTTGGGATGGTCGGCGATGATGACGTCCCTGTCTCCGGTATGTCGGGCCATCTCGCCCAGGGCGGCCAGCAGCCCGTCGTATTCCGTGGAGGTCGTTGCACGAATGCAGAGCGGAACCTGCATAGCGAGGCTCGCTGCGATGAGCAGCGTTGCGATGGCGCGGCGCCCCGTGCCGCTCATGCGGTGCACCAGAACGGCGATACCCAATCCGACGGCCGTCACGAGGTATGGCATATAGCGCCTCAGGGCCCACGGATAGAGGGGTGTGATCGCCGGGTATCCCAGCAGGATGAATACGACCGCGGACGTAAAGAATGCCCAGAGTCGGATGGGGCGATCGGTTGCGGTGCTCTTTTGAACCGCGAAAATAACCAGTGCCAGTCCGGCGGCGGCCGCAAGGCTGACCCACGGCCCGGAGAACGCCAGCAGGACCGCCGTCCGTCGCGGAATCGCGGCCAGCGAATGCAGGCCCTTGCCCGCCACCAGGGCAATCACGATACCGGTGAAGATGAGCAAAAGCGGGAGGCGGTTGGTTTTCCGTGGACCCGGGCGACGACCCCACAGGTACAGGGGGATCACGCAGGCCAGTAATGCCCCCCCGCCAACCAGGACGAAATGGCAGTCGTCGGCCCGCCGCAGGAAGGTGGCCGGTACCAGAGCCCGGTCCAAGGCACTGCCTGCAATCAGGGCTGCGGCATAGAGGATGAAGGTTCGGAGACGAAGCCTGCCTTCTGCGGCGGACTGCAGGACGACCCACAGTGCACCAAAGACAAAGAACGCAAGCCGGTTGACCACCAGGAGCAGCAGGATGAGGCAAACCCACCCCACGCCGCGGCTGTCGGCGGAAACCAGTGCCAGGCAGCACAGAAGCGTCAGTTGCAGCACCTCGGAGACGGGGAAGTGGAGGTGGTACAAGAACAGCGGATGCAGGGCGAGGGCCGCAGTTCCCAGCGCGGCGGCACGGGGTCCGAATCCCATGTTGAACAAG
>DTYT01000269.1 GCA_012961745.1 Kiritimatiellia bacterium
TGGAGTTAACATAAGATATATTATCTGCCATTGCGTCTCGCGCCACCATACCGCAGAACAGAAAGTATCGCCGACTCAGGTGCCCCAGCGCAGAGGTCCCCACCGTCTGCTCAACGGCCAGTATACGAATACGGCTGGTCCCACCAGAAGCCTACAGTCGACGGAGCCGAAATACCGTCCGTCGAGACTGTGGCGAGTGTTGTCCCCCAACATAAAGTATTGGCCGGTTTTCAAGGTGAGGCTGTCGAGAACAGTTCCCAGCACTGGCGGGGGCGCTCCGGGGATGGGGTTGGGTAGCTGGTAGCCCGAGTAGCCAGCGCGTACATCATGGAGAAGGGTCGTGAATACCGGTGGATGTTCCAGGCGATGGCCGTCAATCAGGACGTTCGGCGGGGATATTGAAACGCGCTCTCCGGGGAGGGCGACGAGACGCTTGATATAGAAGGTGTTGGTCATGACTCCGGGGTAGCGGATATGGTCAGTGTTGAAGACAATAATTTCTCCCCTTCTTGGTCGCCGGATATTGTAGGCGACCTTATTGACAAAAATGTGATCGCCATAGTGCATGCGGCCGGTCGCAAGAATCTGGCCGCGGTGAACGTACTGGCCTAGTTGAAAGTGCCTGATCATGTTGCGATGGATTTTGTGCGGTATCCGGGCGATGTAGAAGACAATTTGGCGGGTGCGGATCTCGAATCGGACGTCGTTCGCCGAGACAATCCCACTGGTCTTCGCGCGGATGCTAACGAATCTCTCGCCGAAAAAGGCAAGCTTGATGATATTCAAGGGAAACCTGTCCGAAAAGTGCGGCCGCTCAGCAGGTGTTACTGTGATTCCATAAAGTGTGGGTTGCATCGAACCAGTAGGGATCTTGAAGGGCTGCAGGAAATAAGTGCGGAATCCCATAGCCACCGCGAGCGCGACCGCCAGGACCTCGGCGTTTTCCCTCAAGCGTGCAAAAGGTTTCCGTGGGCATGCTTTCCCCAGCAGAAAGGCACAACGGGTAGCTGCATCGATTGCCCCCGCTCCGTTCTTGCGCTGCAGAGCGTCACGGAGCTGATCCATTGCGGATTCAAGTTGTTGCAGAACAACCGGATCGCAGATGTCGCCGCGGGCATTGACGAAATGACGACACTCCTTCCAAAGAGCAATCAACCGGCGGCGGCTTCTATACCTCTGTAATACGCGAAACATGATTACACCTGACCGTCGCCGCGCAGTACCTTCAGAAAGGCTTCCTGTGGTATGGGAACCTTGCCGAACATCCTCATTCTTTTCTTACCTGCTTTTTGTCTTTCGAGCAGTTTCCTTTTCCTAGTGATGTCACCGCCATAGCATTTGGCCGTGACATCCTTTCGCAAGGCGGGCAGGGTCTCCCGGGCTACGATGGTGCGGCCCACGGCTGCCTGTATGGCCACGGGAAACAGTTGCCGGGGAATAGTCTGTTTCAGGGTCCGGCACAGTGCCCTTCCCTGCTCCCGCGCTTGAGAGCGGTGAACGATTGAAGCGAACGCGTCTACCACTTCTCCGTGAACCAGAATGTCCAGACGTACAAGATCAGAGGGCTCATATCCTGTCACCTCATAATCTAGAGAAGAGTAGCCGCGGCTGACACTCTTGAGGCGGTCATGAAAATCGGTTATCAACTCCGAGAGGGGCATTGTACCCTTAATCAGCAGTCGCTCCGGATCTATCGTTTCGGTTTCCCTGATGCGGCCCCTCTTTTCTCGGACAAGTTTGATGATCTCGCCGAGACAGGTGCGGGGACCCATGATAAAGAAATCGACAATGGGCTCTTCCACAACCCGGATCAGATGAACCTCCGGCCAGTACGCCGGATTATCCACAATGATTTCTTCACCTGAGGTGAGGTGTAAGCGGTACACCACGTTTGGCCGGGTTGTTATGATGATTACGCCATGCTCGCGGCGGAGGCGCTCCAATACGATTTCGAGATGGAGCATGCCAAGGAACCCACACCGGAAGCCGTGGCCCAAAGCGGTTGATGTCGCGGGCTGGACTACAAGGGCGGAGTCATTCAGCCGCAGCTTTTCTATAGCCGTCCGCAGTCGCTCATAATCGCCGCCCTCGATCGGATAGATACTCGCGAAGAGCATGGGCTTCATTTCCGGAAATCCCGGAAAGGGCCGAGGCGAGGGGCGAGCCGCATCGGTTATGGTGTCTCCTATCCTAAGCTCAGCGCACGATTTGATATTGGAAACCAGATACCCGACGTCGCCGCTTCTCAAGCAGTCCGCTTTCGAGGCCTGGGGTCGGAAGCGTCCCACCTCCTTGACCAGATATCTCTTTCCGGTGCTCATTAGGAGAATCTCTTGGCCCGGACGCACCTCGCCGTCCTTGATGCGCACATACGCGACTGCGCCGCGGAAATCGTCATAGACGCTGTCAAAAATCAGGGCCCTGAGCTCATCCTGTTCCGTATATGGTGGGGGGACTTTCTCAATAACTCGCCGGAGTAGCACTTCAACCCCCTGCCCTGTCTTAGCGCTCACCCACAGAACTTCGTCGGATGGTATTGCCAGAATATCTTCGAGCTGCTTCAGGGTGCGCTCGGGGTCGGCATTGGGAAGGTCTATCTTATTCAGCGCGGGAACGATGGTCAGATGCTTCGATCCGGCCAGGTGTGCATGAGCTACAGTCTGTGCCTCCACTCCCTGGGTCGCATCCACAAGCAGAATCGCCCCTTCGCATGCTGCAATGCTTCTGGCTACTTCGTATGAAAAGTCAACATGTCCCGGGGTATCAATGAGATTCAACTGGTATAGAGTATCGCGATGCTCGTAGAACATCGTCACCGGATGGGCCTTGATTGTGATCCCCCTTTCCCTTTCGAGATCCATATCATCAAGCAGTTGTTCTTTCAGATTTCGGGGTGCCACGGCATGTGTAAGCTCAAGAAAACGATCTGCCAGCGTTGACTTGCCGTGATCTATGTGGGCCAGGATGCAGAAATTCCTTATCTGTGGGGAAGAACTCATCGCGGATGTGTTCCAGGCGCTATGTGTCAGTGGGATGACGGCATCGTTTGCGAAGATCGGCAATCGCAGCAGCCATATTCTCGGCTTTGAACAGGTGGGTGCCAATATAAAGCAGATCCGCTCCCGCTTCTACAGCTTCTGCCGATGTCTCCGCGTCGAGCCCGCCGTCCACGGACACAGTACACTGCGGGCATTGCTGCCGTATCAGCCGGATCTTGTGAAGCACGCTTCTGATGAACGTCTGGCCACCGAATCCCGGATGTACCGACATGCAAAGGATCTCGTCACAGCGGTCCGAATATGGAATGGCGCTCACAGCCGGAGTTTCGGGATTCAGTACCAATCCCGCGCGGGCCCCCAGGAGTCGGGCAGTCTGCAGGGCAGTTTCGACTTCACAGCGGGCTTCAATATGGAAGAGAATGGTGTCGGCTCCTCTTTCCACGCAGCGGCCAATATACCATTGCGGCCACATCACCATTAGGTGTACACTGATAGGTAGATTTGTAACCCTCCGAAGATCAGATATAAGATCGAATCCCATAGAGATATTGTTGACAAAAAACCCATCCATGACGTCGAGGTGCAAGCCGTCGGCGTCGGCGGATTCCGCCGACCGCGCCATTTCCGACAGCCGTCCCATATCAGCGGCGAGGACCGAGGGAAAAACCCTTATGCCGTCTTCCGGGTGCATGGCATGTTCCGACGACATTTCGCCTGTGATTTCTACATCGCGTTCGAGAAAGCGAAAATTAAACGATCGCATGGTCTCACGTCAAGAGACTTCGATACCGGGACGACCTGTCCGCAACCAGGGAGTGGTCAGTAGAATACTTTCCACAGAAATAGCCCTTGTGCCGGCGCGGTCGGGACCATAGCGGTCCGCCTTTTGGCCCTCAGAATATCTCTGGCGGCGGAAGGGGCGATCCGTCCCTCCCCCACCCTGACGAGGAATCCGACCAGACTGCGCATCATCTTGTATAAGAACCCGTCCGCCCGTGCGGCTATCTCGATGGTGGAACCCTTCTTGCGGACGAGGAGCAGTTGGAGATGGCGGCGTGTATCTCGTACAGGTCGATTGGGATTTGCCGAAAAAGAAGCGAAATCGTGGCGGCCGACCAGATATTCGGCAGCACGCTGCATACGGGGAATGTCAAGTTCGTGCGGTATGTGCCAGCGATAGCGACAGAGGAAGGGCGGCAGAATGCAGCCACGCCACAGGTAGTAGCGGTATTCCTTTGCAGTCGCGCTGAGGCGGGCGTGAAAGTCCGGTGCTGCCTCAGTAATCCCCATGACGCGGATATCAGCTGGCAGTATGGCGTTCAGTGCGCCCATCAGCCGCACCGTAGGCATCGAAAGCTCTCTCAAATCGAGATGCGCCACCTGTTGGCGGGCATGGACTCCCGCGTCAGTTCGGCCACTGGCATGGAGTCGGACCCTCTCCTGCAAGACCCTTCTGATCGCGTCTTCCACAATCAGCTGTATCGTTGCCCGGCCGGGCTGGACTTGCCAGCCAGCGTAGGCAGTTCCGTCGTAAGAGAGATCCATCCGGAATCTGCGCCGACATTCAGTCATGTAGGTCCTCCCCGGATGACCTGGTCTTCGACTCCAGCAGTCTGAAGTGTTGCTCAAATCCAAAATCAGCCAGAAATTCAAGGGAGCGGACATCGGCGTAGTTGTATGCGATCAATTTCGTCAACGCGTTCTGGTCGCCAGCCTGATAGCTCCGCCACAGCCTGACGGCATCCCTTCCGGTAAGCCCATCGACCTGCGGATCCCGGCGGATCCCGAGGCGCTGTTCAATCTTCTTCAGCCCGCCGGTAAATCCGAGGGTCCGCAACGTGGATATCAGATCCAAGTGAAGGGCGCACAGTGTGAAGTTACCGAGGAAGGCCTTCAGCACCGGGATGTCGAAGCGTGTGCCGCCGAAGGTAACTACCAGCTCGTACCTCGCCAGATGATCCGAAAGCTCGTCCAGATTCCGACCACGCACGTACGGGCAGTATGCTTTCCCGTCCCAGATCCCGACGACGGTTACCGCGTGTCGCCCGCCCATCGGATGGGTCTCAATATCCAGGAATGCAGTTCGGCCGGGAAAGTCGTGCGTTGCGCGCCACATTATGCGCTGAGGGAGAAATTGGGCCAGCACGTCCCACCGGCGGTCGCGGAAGGCCTGGATCTGGGTCTCCAGGGATTCGAGGGTCTTATGACGCCTGGTCCGGCACAGCAGCCAACGATGCAGGTCTTCCCAAGTCAAGATTCCCAAAGACCAGAGGCGGCATTCCATCTGCGGTCCAATGCCGGGGAGGTGAGAAAAGGTGGCCTTGAGAAACGGGATCGAGCGGGGGGGGAGTGTTTCAGAGACCGGGGCTCTTGTCCGCTGTGGGCATTTGTACATTGTGCTTCCGCTCGAATCTTTCAATCTCACCGAGGTCCTTCAGCGTGGTGTCAATGTGATCAAGGCCTTGTAGCAGCATCTTCTTGTCATCGGGCGGAATCTCGAAATGAAAGGTTTCCCTCGGGGTGCCCTGCACAGTAATGGTCTGCGACACTAAGTCGACCGTGGCTTCCAGAGGGCCGTACTTCCGGTCCTGAGAAACGAGCCATTGCACTTCGTCTGTCGTGAGTTCGATTGTAAGCAGCCCATTGCGCGTGCTATTGCTCCGAAAGATATCGGCAAAAGCGGGGATGCGTTTTCCAGGGCTTTCCTCCTTCCAAGGTGCCACTACCGCCCGGAAGCCGAACTGCATCAACGCCCAGACCGCGTGCTCCCGGCTCGATCCACAGCCGAAATTGTTTCCGGCTACCAGGATTGTGGCCTTGTCATACTCCGGCCTGTTCAGCACGAAGGAAGGATCGGGTCGTCCGCTCGCGTCGTAGCGCCATTCGAAAAAGAGGTTCTCCCCGTAACCCGTTCTGGCTACTGACTTGAGAAACTGCTTCGGGATAATCTGGTCGGTATCGATATTGGCCCGGTACAGGACGGCCAGCTTTCCGCGACACTTTACAAAGGGCTGCATGGTGAATTCCTCCTCAGGTGAAGTACTCGCGGGGGTCACTCAGATGGCCGGCGATTGCGCTGGCAGCCGCGGTGGCGGGGCTGACCAGATGAGTGATTGAATCGTGTCCCTGCCGCGATTCGAAATTGCGGTTGGTGGTTGACGCACACCGCTGTCCCGGGTCCAGCCGGTCTTCGTTCATCGCTAGGCACATGCTACATCCCGCATGGCGCCATTCGGCGCCAGCCTCCCTGAAGATCTTATCAAGACCCATCTGTTCGGCGTGGCGGCGGATACGTTCTGAACCAGGAACAACGATCATCCTGACATGAGGCGATATCTTTTTCCCCTTGAGGATCTCCGCTGCGATACGCAAGTCGGTGAGGCGACCGTTCGTGCAGCTTCCGAGGAACACCACATCAATAGGGATGTCCACCATCTTCTGTCCGGGTTTAAGTCGGGCATAAGTGAGGGACTTGGCCACGTCGTCCGCGGAAAAATGTTCCACTTCCTCGGGCTCCGGCACCTTCCCGCTTATTCCGGTCACCATTCCCGGACTGGTCCCCCACGTCACCTGTGGTTCGAGGCTGGCGATATTGAGTTCCATTTCCCGGTCAAACTGAGCGTCATAGTCGCTTACCAGTTTTTCCCATCTACTTATCGCTTCGTGGAGCGCACGGCCCCGCGGCGCGAAGGGGCGATCGTCCGCGGCAATGTAATCGAAGGTTACCTTGTCGGGTGCGATAAGGCCTGCCCGCGCTCCGGCTTCGATGCTCATGTTGCAGACAGTCATTCTTTCTTCCATCGAAAGGGCGCGGATAGGATCTCCGCAGAACTCCAGTACGAATCCCGTACCCCCGGCGGGACCCACCAAGCCGATGAAATACAATATCATGTCCTTGGCGGTCACTCCGGCTGGAAGACGGCCGACGAAGCGTACACGGAAGGTTTGGCTTTTTCTTATGCGGATCGTTTGGGTGGCCAAGACATGTTCCACTTCGGAAGTACCGATGCCGAATGCTAGGGCACCGAAGGCACCATGCGTGCTGGTATGGGAATCGCCGCATACAATAGTTGTACCTGGCAGCGTGAATCCGAGCTCCGGTCCCACAACATGCACAATCCCCTGCTCCGGATGCGAGAGCCCCAAATAACGAATCCCGTATTCCTTTGCATTGCGTTGCAGTGCGGCAATCTGCTCGGCGGCAACCGGGTCGGACACGGAATCCCTGTGTCGCGTAGGCACATTATGATCGACCGTAGCCAGAACCAGGTCCGGACGCCGTACCCTTCGGCCAGCCAGTCGCAGACCCTCGAAGGCTTGGGGGCTGGTTACCTCATGAAGAAGGTGGCGGTCGACGTAGAGTAGCACGCTGCCGTCGTCATATTCACGCACCACGTGTTCATGCCATATCTTGTCGTAGAGTGTCGCTGCCATACGGGATTTCTCCGGCTGGGTTTCTCTGGATAATCTAGCTCAGCACCGTCTTCATTCCAGCACGGATTCTTCAGGTTTCCTGTTCTCCGCGGGCCATGACGACCTTGCCGGTTCGGACAAGTTCGATAATTTCGAATTTCGCAAGCATGTTGATGAAAGCATCCAGCTTGCTAGATGCGCCCGTAACCATAAAGATGGCAGACTTCTCTGTGAGATCCAGGCTCTTGGCCCCGAAGTGTTCGGCGATCTGGAATGCCTCCGATCGCTCGGCTGCGGTGATTCCGACCTTTATGAGAGCCATCTCCCGGATGACCGTATTCTCTCCGGTGTGATCCGTGCAATGGATGATGTCGACAAGTTTGTTCATTTGTTTGATGATCTGATCCAATCCTCCTGGGTCGCCGCTGGCCGTGATGGTCATCCTGGAGTATCGTCCGTCGCGCCCCGCGGAGACCACCAGCGAATCGATATTGTATCCTCGGCGCGCAAATATCAGGGCTATGCGTGCCAGGACCCCGGGCTTGTTTGCAACATACGCACTGATAGTGTGTATGGGGGGTATCCACGTGGTTTCGGTTCACGAACGACCTCCTTTCACGTTGATCCACTGGGCTTGGCAAGAGGAGTCCGCGGGGGCTCGATGATCATTTCGCTCAGCGGCTTTCCGGCAGGGACCATCGGGAAGACATTATCGGTCTTCTCCACCTCCGCATTGACAACGCAGGGACCGTCATTGTAGTCGAGCGCACGCTGCAGGATACGGCGTACGTCACCCGGGCGCCGTAGGTTGAATCCGCGGGCGCCGTAGGCTCCCGCCACCTTGACGAAATCGGGATTGCCCTCCAGATCCACGCCGCTCTTGCGGTCTTCGTAGAACAGCTCCTGCCACTGACGGACCATTCCGAGGTAA
>DTYT01000270.1 GCA_012961745.1 Kiritimatiellia bacterium
CTAATGTCATCTCTTTTTCGGTCTTCGCTTTCCCGTATCCGGGCTTGTCCCCCCCACGGCGGCCATGCTATTGATGTACTGCAGGGCCGCCGCTGATGAATGCGTCGGGAAGCCAGCCGGATATCGTCTTTGACTGCCCCCATTGCGGAAAGAGCCTGGTGATCGACCGGCGAGGCGCCGGTATGCGGATCCGCTGCCCGGAATGTAATGGGACGGTTGCCGTCCCCCAGCCCGACTACCAGGGGATGTCCGCCCTAGAGCTCAGGCTTCACGAACTGGAGGACGCGCTGCAGGACCGCAAAAGGGAACTATCCGAGCTGAGCGAAGAGCTGAACTATGTATCACAGCGGCGGGCCCACCTTGAGAGGCTCCGTGCCCGGAGCCTGAAATGCTTCGACCGCATCGATCGGGAGCTATCCGCCATGGAGCAGGCAATTCAACGGATGCGATCCGCATTGCTTGACGCCGGCTTTTCACCCGCTGGCGGCGATCCAGACGCTCCGCCAGAAGCCGAATAGCGCATGCGCGCCTGCAACGGAAACAACACCTCGTAACGGAATCTTCGTTTCCAGCGGTAGATCAGCGAATACGCACCGGGGACCGGACGGTTCATGACCTGGTCCAGCAGGAGGTGCAGGCCCCATCCCAACGCCAGCCCCGCCAGCCATTGTCGTGGGAAAATCAGCGCGGCACAAGCCACCAGCAGCCAAAGCTCCCACGCATGCAGAAAGAGTAAAGCCCGCTCGTACTCCCCGCAGTACGAGGCGCGGAAAAACCGCCGGATATCCAGTCTCCATCCGTAGTGGACGATATAATCCACCAGGTGATCCAGGTCTATAATCACCCCCCCCATCATGATACCGAGCGTCAGTCCCCATGACCGGGAAAGTGCCCATCCCAAAAACCCGGTGCCCATTGAAAAAGCTGCGTGATATCTCGCCCGCATGCCGGCGTCCTGACCGACACCTGACCGCAAGAATCACCGCCCCCGGAAACAAACCCGGCGGGCAGCGCGCGGTGTCGCATAACATGAGAGCTCCCAGTTATCCACAGGTTCCCCACACCCCCCTGACCGCTTACCGTTCTCAAGCCGGATGGTTCCATTTCCGGGTTCCAGCGTCACTCGAGGTCCATTTCCGGCAAGCTCCCTGTCAAGAGAAGATCACAGGGTTGTACACAGGTTATCAACATGCGCCGGCATCCGCTCATGCCCCGGCCTTGCGATAGCGCGCCACGAAGGCCCCCATCCGCTCGGTGGCCTCCTCAATCTCTTCCATTGCGGTGGCGAACGCGCAGCGCACGAACCCCTCGCCGCAGGTTCCGAAAGCCGTACCGGGTACAACCGCCACCGATTCCTCCTCCAGGAGACGGAGGGCGAAATCACGAGAACTCAGGCCGAGCTCACCGACGTAGGGAAAACTGTAAAAGGCCCCGCGCGGGACGACACACCTCAGCCCCATTTGCGCGAAACTCCGAAGCAGAAAATTGCGGCGGCGGCGGTACTCGTTACGCATCTGCTCTACATCGTCCAAACCGTCCAGCAGGGCCCCAATGGCGGCTTCCTGTGCGAGTACCGGCGCACACAGCATGCTGTACTGGTGGATCTTCATCATGGCTTCTATCAGCTCCGCCGGACCGCAAGCATATCCGATGCGGAATCCGGTCATTGCCCAGCCTTTTGAAAATCCATGAAGGAAAATAGCTCTCTGCTTCATTCCGGGAAGCGATGCGATAGTCGTGTGGGCCTGGTCATAGGTCAATTCCGCATATATCTCATCGGTTATGATGATCAGGTCTTCCTCCTCCGCAACACGCGCAATGCCGCGCAGGTCATCCGCACTGAGCTCCGCCCCGGTCGGGTTGTTGGGAAAGTTGAGCAACAGTGCCTGCGTCCGCTCGCTGAGCTGCCTGCGGATCGCTTCCGGCCTCAATCGAAACTCGTCCTCCATCCGGGTGACGACCGGCCTGGGCCTTCCGTGCGCAATGGCAGTGAGCGGTGCATAGGAGACATACGCCGGCTCGTGATAGATCACCTCGTCACCGGGCGACAAAATCGCGCGCAATGCCAGATCCACGGCTTCGCTCACACCGACCGTCACGAGAATCTCCGTCTCCGGGTCATACTGCAGTGCGAAGTTCCTTTCAACGTACCGGGAAACAGCCTCACGAAGGCGCAGCAGTCCGCGATTGGACGTGTAATGTGTCGCACCTTTCTCGAGAGCGAATATGGCTGCCTCCCGTACATGCCAAGGAGCATCAAAATCCGGCTCGCCGATACTTAGGCTGATCACGTCCTGCCGCTGACTGACGATGTCGAAGAAATCCCGGATGCCCGACCTCGGAATACGAAGCACATGCTCAGCCACCCGGCTACGGCGAGACCTTAAGCCTCTCATACTCATCCTCGCCCTCCATCATCAACCCGTGCTGCTTGTAGGTCTTCAACATGAAATGCGTTGCAGTGGAGACCACCCCCTCGATGGTTGCCAGCTTCTCACTGACGAACGTCGCCACCTCTTTCAGATTGCGGCCGGACACGAACAGCAACAGGTCGTACGCGCCCGACATCAGATAGGCCGACTGCACTTCCGGAAACTTGCAGATCCGCCGTGCAATGCGATCGAAGCCGCCGTGCCTTTCAGGTGTAATCTTTACTTCGATGACCGCATTCACGCGGTCAAGCGCCAAGACATCCTCGTTGATCACCGCCTGGTAGCCACGAATCACGCCGCGCTCCTCGTACTCGGCGATGCGCTTCCTGACCTCATCGGCATTCAGGCCCAGCATCTTTCCCAGGTTTTCCGGGGTTTCCAACGCATTCCTTTTCAACAGCTCAAGAAGTTCATCCATGGCTCCGCCCTCCGGTCGGTTCGCCGTATCTATACCCTCTGACTGGAACCTCGTCCAGACAAACCCGACGGCCGAAGCGGTCCAACCACGCGGGATACTGACCGAAAAAACACATGCGGCCCGAAGTCCGGGAGGGATGGATTCCGAATACATGCCGCCGCCCACGCGGAATCAGGCAGCCGCCCGGCGGTTCTCCCGGCGGGAATGGCGGGGACGACGGGACTCGAACCCGCAACACCCAGATCGACAGTCTGGTACTCTAACCAATTGAGCTACGCCCCCGTTTCCTCACAGGATGCTAAAAGGATAACAACCGGTAGGATGGATTTCAAGTGCCCACCCTGGCGACGCGCATCATTGAATGGGGTGCACCAGCAGTCCGGATCGCAACTTCGGCTCGAACCACGTGCTTTTCGGCGGCATGTGCCCGCCCCGGTCCGCAAGACGCATGATCGTAACGATATCCACCGGCCTGAGAAGGAATCCCGCGGCCGCCTTTCCGCCATCTACCAGCTCCACCACCCTCTCCTCCGCGGCTTTCCCGCCCACGAAGGTAATCCGGGGGTCGGAGCGGGGATCCCCGATCTGAAGAATCGGACCCAGCACACGCTCCTGCAGCACCTCGGTATCGGTAAGCACCGTCCCACCCGACCGATTTCCGTGCCGCGGGCCGAGCGGTAATCTGTACCAGTATCCGGCCACGTACACCGCTGCCTCCCCGGAGGCCGCCGAAAAGCCCCGTGGAACCCTTTCCGCCCCCAGATCTTCTTGTAAGATGCGCTGAAAATCAGATGCCGGCATGCCCAGCTCACTCACCACCCGATGGTAGGGCAACACCCTCATCTGCGAAGCCGGAAAGATGACGCACAGAATCCACTGGGCTTCATCCGAACCGCCTTGCTCCCTCCGGGCTTCCGCCACCGCCACGGCCGCAGCCATCCGATGATGCCCATCGGCAACGTAGATGCAGCCGAGGTCATCCAGGCTGGAATGGAGATCCGCGTGGCAACCGCCGGCCGCCCATACCGTGTGACGCACGCCTTTCTCGTCGCCAAAGTCGTACAGTGCATCCGAGGCGTCCGGGGGATCAAAATCCTCAAGCATCGGCAGTGAACGCGCGAAACACAGTACCGGTCCGGTGTGCGCCCCCACAGCGGCGATATGCCGGCGGCGATCGTGTAAGGGCTCGTCGCGGACCAGTTCGTGCGTGCGCACGCGTTTCAACCGATACTCCTCCGCGTGGACCGTTACCGCCAC
>DTYT01000271.1 GCA_012961745.1 Kiritimatiellia bacterium
GCCGTCCGGTAGCACTGGGATTCTTCGGGCCTCCGGGCGCATGATCTTCCGTGACCCGCGCGAACTTGCGAGCTCCCTTGGCATCGAACCTCAGCGTGACCACCGGCTGTCCCAACTGGCGGATGTCCACGCCCGCGGTCTTGAGGTACTGGCCGGTCAGCTCGGGCCTCTTCTTAACAAAGTAAGGGCGGTAGAGTTCCTGGTTGTGGTGTATCTCCTTCTTGAGTAGGAACTCGTATCCCGGAGGAGCTTGAAAGGATCCCAGCTTTTCCCTCAACTGGTCGCGGCTGAGGCCCTGCGGTATACGCGAAGGGTCCTCCTGGTAGAGATACGTTGAAACCCACCGGCCGCTGGCGTCCTGATCCTCGACCTTGACGATCCGGTATCCCGGAGGAGCCAGCCCCTTTTCAAAAAGGGTCTGGACCAGATAATCATTCTTCGGGTGAACCAAACGGAACTCCAGATAGGCCGCCCGCTTGAGATTCTCGATCGCACGCCGCCTCTCCTCGGCCCGCAACCCCGGTATCTGAACGACTATGCGGTTGTTCCGCGGCTCCGGGTAGATAACCGGCTCAGAGACCCCCATCGCATCCACCCGGTTCCGTATCACTTCCAAGGCGCGCTCGAGGGCGTCCGCGCGCGCGTCCTCTTCAAGCGCCGAAACATCCACCTCCAGGACAAAACTGGTCCCCCCCCGCAGGTCCAGTCCCAGCTTCAATTTCCTGTCCAGGGGCGTTATGAGGACCATCGACCAGCTCAGCAAGACCAGAAGAAGGAGCCACTTCCATAACGCGTGCCGATCCACCACCTCGCCGGCAGCCTTCATCACGATCCTCCCGTTCGGTCGGCTCTCATTCCACGTCTTCGGGGGGCGATTCGCCGCGACCCAGTACCCGGCTGACCGCACCCTGGACGACCTCGAGCTTAACCTTGTCGGCGACCTTGATGGTGAAGGTCTTGTCCTTAACATTGGTCACCACCCCGATGATCCCCCCCCCGAAAACCACCCGGTCCCCGCTCTTGATGGACTCGATCATCCTCCGGCGTTCCCTTTCCCGCTTCTGCTGCGGCCGAACCAGCACCATGTAGAAAATGGCCAGCATGATCGCCAGCCACCCGATCATGAAAAACGGCGACTGCTGGTCCGCCGGCGCACCCTGGCCCGCCATCCCCAAAAGAAGAACACCCCGGCTAGACATCGCTATCCTCCTTGCCTGTGCTGCCTGACTCTTTCCAGATGGTCACGTCGTATGCGCGAGTAATTCGCAGCGACCTGCTGGCGGAAAACCGAGAAGCTTCCCCTCGATATGGCCTCTCTCATCTGCTGCACGAAGTCCTGATAGCAGTAAAGGTTATGCATCGTCAACAATCGCATCCCCAACGATTCCTTCACGTTTAACAGGTGCCGCACGTATCCGCGAGAATATCTTCGGCAAACGGGGCAGCCGCATCCCTCTTCCAAGGGCGCCTCATCATGGCGGTAAAGCGCTGACTTCACCGGATAACGGCCCTCTCGGGTGAAAGCCGTGCCGTTGCGTGCGAAGCGCGTCGGCATTACGCAGTCGAACATGTCGATCCCGGCACTGACCGCCTCGACCATCTGGTTGAACATTCCCACGCCCATCAGATAGCGCGGCCGGTCTTCCGGCAACATCCGCGCCGACCGGCGCGCCCACTCGAGCAGGAGCCCCTCAGGCTCGCCGACGCTCACGCCTCCGACCGCGTATCCGTCGAATCCCAACCTGACAAGCTCCGCTGCACATCGCCCGCGCAGATCCTCGTATTTCCCGCCCTGCACGATACCGAAGACAAGTTGTCCGGGAGCACGGGGCTCCTCAAGGCAACGGGCCGCCCATGCTAGGGTGCGTTCCACCGCCTTACAAGCGTAATCGTAGGGTACTGGATAGTGCAGACACTCGTCCAAAACCATAGCGATATCGGACCCCAGGCGCCTCTGCAAGGCCATGGCACCCGCCGGCGTCAGCCAGTGCAGGCTGCCGTCGATATGCGATTGGAATGCCACGCCCTCATCGGAAAGGCGGCAGAATCCAGCCAAACTGAATACCTGATACCCCGCGCTGTCGGTAAGGATAGCCCGCCCCCACCCCATGAAACCGTGTAGCCCGCCGTGCTCCTCGACCACTTCCACGCCCGGACGTACCGCCAGGTGATAGGTGTTGGCGACAAGCATCTGAAATCCCGCTTCTTCCAACTCCCAAGCGGCAATAGACCGTACCGCGCCGCAGGTGCCCACGGGCATGAATAGCGGGGTTTCCACCACACAGTGCGCGGTGTAAAGTCGTGCACACCGGGCCTGCGAATTGGGATCCCGAGCAGTTATTTCAAAGCGGTCCGTCCGGCTGGGTTCAACATTATTCACACCTACGCTCCGGCCTTGCTCCTCAGTGTCCGAAGACGCAAAAGCGAGGAAGACCGAAGATTCTGCAGGCCGCCGCCGCACTCACCCCGTAAAGGACAAACCGCCGCTTGAGCCGCTGTATCTCCGCGGCCAGCGGGGCAAAGCTACCACTCACAACCGACGATCCGGTGACGACCAGCAGGTCCGCCCATTCCGCAAGTTCGCCGTAACGACTTTGCCCGTCCCACACCTCGATTCCCTGCCGCAGCGTACCTATGTTCCGCGGATCAAGATCGGTTACCCGAACTCTCTCGGGCCCCAAGGCAGTCGCCAGTGCCTCAAGGAATGCCGGTTGCAGACCCACCAACCCTACCTTCGCGATCCCATCGTGCATTACCCGGCGGGCAAGTTCGGCAGCGCACAATTCCGGCTCCTCATTACGGCAGTGTACGGTGCCCTCTATCAAACCACACGCGCGCAAAACGGCGTTCAACGTGGCCGCGAAGATCGCCCGATTGCCCCGATTGCAAAGGTCCAGCGCGATGATCTCCGAGACCGTGCCGGAGTACTCAGCCGGGGCGTTGGTGAAAACCTGTCCGCGTGCATCACCGAGCCGGGCTTCCACCATCACCTCACGACCGACCAGCAGCGGAAAATCCTGCCTGGCAGGCCGACCTATGACTTCCTCGGGACTGAGCACACCCACCTGCACGGATATCTGTGCCCCCGCCAGCCCTTTCCCCCGCACCAGCCGCCGTAGAAAATCCCGGGATTGCTCCAGGAGATCGCCACCGGCGATATTCTCCAAACCGGATCTTTTCATTGCACCATCTCTCTCCCATCCAGTGAAGTTTCATCCCGACCCAGCCCGGCCAGATCCTCGGCGACAAAACACCTGCCGCTTCTTTCCCCGTCCAGCGGAATCAGGTCGGGATGCTCCCGGCGACAACGTGCTTCCCGGAAGGGGCAACGGGGGTAGAAAAGACATCCCTCCTCCGCGGCCCCCAGAAGCTCTCTTTCACGATCGTGTACTCCGGTGGCGAGCGGCCGCTCCAAATCCGGGACGGCTTCCAGCAGGAGGCGGGTGTAAGGGTGGGCCGGCTGCTCATACACTCGATCCACGGGGCCCGCTTCTACGATCTCACCGGAATACATGACCATCACTCGGCGACACATGTAGCCTATCACCGCCAGGTCATGCGATATGAAAAGCAGCGAAAGTTGCCTCTCCATCTGGAATCTTCTGATCAGGTTGAGGATCTGTGCCTGGATGGAAACATCCAGCGCCGAGACCGGCTCGTCCGCAAGCAGTACCCGGGGACCGACC
>DTYT01000272.1 GCA_012961745.1 Kiritimatiellia bacterium
GGCGGATGGGTGGTTTTTCCCTGGGTCGGGGGGGATTCTGCGTGTGTCCCAGGTGCGGGCATCGCGTCCCGCACCGGCGCGGGGTTCCCTGTTTCCGCCGGGAATGTCCGGCTTGCGGTTCCCCGATGACGCGGCAGCGGTGAGGTTTTCCCGAGCGGCTGGTTCTTGGGGCGGCGCGGGCGGCATCCGCGTGGCGACCGGCGTGGGGGGGCGGGCCGACCAGGCCGCCGCTGATTTTCCCGGCGGGCGCCATGCGGAATTCCGGCCGCCGAACGCGGGGGAACCTTCGGGCTGGGATTGGGGATGAAGGAAGCGAGGGCCGGCGGTTGCCGCGGATTGATCCATTCGAAAAGTTCGCCGACGCCTACCAGGAGTGGTTCCTGCGGCACCCGCACGCGTACCGTGCGGAGCTGGAGGCGATCCGGCGGCTCTGGCCGGAGGGAGCTGCGGGGATGGAGGTGGGGGTGGGGGCCGGGCATTTCGCCGCTGCACTGGGAATCCGCATCGGGGTGGATCCCTCTGCGCGGATGCGGCGGCTGGCGGCCTCCCGCGGCATCCGGGTGCTTGACGGCGCTGCGGAGGCGTTGCCTTTCGGCGACGGGGTTTTCGACGCCGTGCTGATGGTGACCACCCTATGTTTCGTGGACGATCCCGATCGGGCGGTGGAGGAGATCCGCCGGGTGCTCCGGCCGGGCGGGGTGGTGGTGGTCGGCCTGGTGGATGCGGACAGCCCGCTGGGCAGGGAGTACCGCGCCCGCCGGCACCGGAGCCGTTTCTATGCGGCAGCCAGGTTTTTCACGGTTTCCGAGGTCGCAGGGCTGTTGGTGCGGCACGGATTTGTTAATCTTGCCCTGTGCCAGACGCTGTTCACCCATCCCGGGCGGATGGACCGGCCGGATCCGGTCCGCGAGGGACATGGACAGGGCGCCTTTGTGGTGATCCGCGGGCAGCGGGAGGAAGCAGATGCTTAGAAGACTCGACCTGTGTATGAATCACGCCCGGCGTGTGGACCGCTATCGCCGGATCCGGTTCGAACCCGGGCTGAACGTCATCCTGGGGCCGAATGGAACCGGGAAGAGTACCGTGTTGCGGGCCATAGCGACGTGCCGGCATTGCCGGCGGAAGGAAGAGGGGCCGACCGAGTATATTTTCTTCGACACGGGCGAGAGGGTGCCGCAGGCGCGCGGGGGGTCTTCGCGGCGCAACGTCACCCGGATGGTTCTGGAGGCCCGGGCCCTTTTCTCCTCGCACGGCGAGATAGTGCAGGCGGCTTTCTCCACTATCCGGGTGACGCCTGCCACCTGTCTGCTGCTGGACGAGCCGGAGACGGCGCAGGACTTCGAACACCTACTGGCGCTGAGGAAGGCGATGAGGAACGCGGTCGAGCATGGTGCCCAGATAATCTGTGCGACGCACGAGGTGCTCTTCTGGGAAGGGGCTCACGTGACCGAGTTGCGCCGCAGATACCGGCAGCGGGTGATCAGGGAGTTCTGCCGGCTGAAATGTCTCCACTCGCGGGCCGAGGGATGAGAACGAGCATCGAGTGCATTGCTTGCTTTGTGCGGCAGGCGGCCGAGGCGGTAGGGCTGGTGGTCGAAGATCGCCGCCGCGAGGAGCTGTTGCGCCTGCTGCTCAAGGAGATCGCCGCCTGTGACTGGCGGGGATCTCCGCCGGTGGTAGGCCAGGTCATCCACCGCATCATACGGCGTGAGCTGGGAGTGGACGATCCGTACCGCGCCCTGAAACGGCACCTGAACGACAAGGCGGAGGAGCTTGTGCCCGTCATCCGCGAGACGCTCGGGAGGCGGTCCGACCGGGAGGCGGCGTTGCTTCGGGTGGCGGCGGCCGGCAACCTGCTGGACGCGGGAGCCAAGTCCGGGATCGCGCCGCAGGATTTGCACGGGGTATTGCAGCGGTTATGGCGACTTCCTTTCCGCGGGGATGCGCGGGATTTTTTCCGGCGGACGGCGCAAGCGCGCTCGATTCTCTATCTGGCCGACAACGCGGGCGAGATATTCTTCGACCGCCTCCTGGTGGAGGAGCTTCCCCGGGACCGGGTGACGGTGGCTGTGCGGGGCGCTCCCACGCTGAACGACGCCACGCTCGAGGATGCGCGCCGGGCGGGTCTGACCGGGCTGGTGCGCGTCATCGCCAACGGCTCCGATGCGCCGGGGACCGTGCTTGCGGACTGTTCCGCGGAGTTCCGCGAGGAGTTCGAGCGGGCGGAGCTGATCATCTCCAAGGGACAGGGCAATTTCGAGACCCTTTCCGAGGAGGATGGAAGGATATACTTTCTTTTCACGGTGAAATGCGAGGTAGTGGGACGAAAGGTGGGCGCGGCGGTCGGAACGCTTCTCTGCGTGCCGGGCGGCGGGGGTTGAGCTGGGGATCGCCGGGGGCGTGGGGCCGCGGGCGCGGCGGACGCTGGAAGAGCGGGGCGTCCGGGTGGTCCGGGTTTGGCCCGGCGGGGGTCGCGAGAGCGCCTGGCGGCGATACCGGCAGGGGGAGACTGTCGCGCCCGGGGATGAATGCGGTCATGCAGACTGGCCGTTGCCGGTGCCGGAGGGAGCTGCGGGGATGAGCGGCAGTGCACCCGATCAGGGCGGCGGGGTGCGGATCACCATCCTGGTGGATAACCGTGCGGCCGGGGGGCTGTCCTCGGAGCATGGATTTGCGGCCTGGATCCGGGCTCCGGGCGGCAAGGTGCTTTTCGACACCGGCCAGGGACCGGCGCTGGAGGCCAACCACCGCCGTCTGGGGACCGGCCTGGCCGGAGCCTGCGCGATCGTCCTGAGCCACGGGCACTATGACCACGCGGGCGGGCTGCCCTATGCCCTGCGGACGTGTCCCCAGGCCCGCGTGTATGTGCACCCGGATGCCTTGAGGGAGCGCTGGAGCGTGGGGGTGCATCCCCGGGAGATTTCGGCGGCGGCCGGTCGGGCGGTGGTGGAAAAGGGGGGTGAGCGGATCGTGTGGACGCGGGGTCCGACCGACGTTGCGCCGGGGATACACGTCACCGGGGAGATTCCCCGCCGGAACCGGTCGGAGGATGTCGGCGGGCCCTATTTCCGGGACCGGGTGGGGAGCCGGCCGGATCCGATCCCGGACGACCAGGCGCTGTGGGTGGACACTCGTGCGGGGGTGGTGGTGGTCCTGGGATGCGCGCATGCCGGGGTGGTCAACACGGTGGCATACGTGCGTGAGCTGGCGGGGTCGCCGGTCAATGCGGTCATCGGGGGGATGCATTTGGGCTCCGCATCAGCGGAAAGAATCGAGGCCACTTGCGATTATTTACGGGAGCTGGACCTGCGGCTGGTGGTTCCCTGTCACTGCACGGGCGCGGCGGCGGTCCGGCGGATGAGCCGGCATCTGCCCGGGCGGGTACGCCGCGGTCATGCCGGCCTGGTACTGGATTTGCCGGCGGCCTGAGGCGGGCGATCTACTCCATGGCTCCCAGGATGAGCGAGAGGAGGGCCATGCGCAGGACCACCCCGTTGAACGCCTCGATCCAATAGCGGGCGTGCCGCGTGGAGTCCACGTCGGGAAGCAGCTCGTCCATGCGCGGCAGGGAGTGCAGCACGATCGCGTGTCTCCGGGCCTTTTCCCGGAGCAGTTTTCGGGTGACCTGGTACTGGGGCGGGGTACGCCCGCGGTCCCCGCGGGCTTCCTCGCGGGCCTTGGTATAGTCGGCCTGGACCACCGGTTCCATGTAGATGACATCCGCCTCGGAGATCACGTCCCCCACGTTGTCGGCTTCCCGGAAGGGGAGCCCCATCTGCTGGAGTTCGGTCTTGAACTCGGGGGTGAGGGACATCTGCGGTGGGGCCACGTACGTGGCCTCGATGTCGAACTGGGTCATGGCGTAGCTGATGGAGTGCATGGTGCGCATGCGCATGTCTCCCACCAGCAGGAAGTGAAGGCCGTCGAGCGTGCCCAGCTCGTTGCGTATGGTATACAGATCGGTGAGCACCTGGGTGGGATGTTCGCCCCATCCGTCGCCGCAGTTTATCACCGGCACCGAGGCCCACTGGGCGGCCTCGGCGGGCGCCCCCTGTTGGAAGTGCCGCATGGCGATCACGTCGCCGTAGTATTCCAGCATGTGCACGGTGTCCTTGATGGACTCCTGGTAGAAATCGCCCGCGCGGGTCATCTTGGCGTCGGCGAATCCCACCACATGCCCGCCCAGGCGGTGCATGGCGGCCTCGGTGGAGAGACGGGTGCGGGTGCTGGGCTGATAAAAGGCCACCACCAGGATCTTGTCCTTGAGCATCTCGCTGTTACGCCGTCGCCTGGCGATGGGCGCCAGCTCGTCGCACACTTCGAAGACGTGGTCGTACTCCATACGTTCCCAGTGCTTGAGACCCAGGATATCGCGTCCCAGAAAGCTCCTCATGGCATCCTCCTTTCCTCCGCTGCGGCGCTATGCCCCGCAGGGTCAACCGATAGCAGAATCGCGGGCGGCTTTCACCAAAAAACTGATCCCCGCCCGGCCGTCCCTTCCCTGCCGGGGGTGAGCGGCCGGCTTTCGCTCCGGACCGCGGGCCGGGCGGAGCATTTGCCCGGAAGTTCCAAGGCCCGCAAACTCCATGAATAAAAGTTCCAAGCCTTGGAGATTCCGGGGTGAAAAGTTCCAAGCCTTGGAGATTCCGGCACGAAAAGTTCCAAGCCTTGGAGATTCCGGCACGAAAAGTTCCAAGCC
>DTYT01000273.1 GCA_012961745.1 Kiritimatiellia bacterium
ATCGAGAAGGCGATGGAAGAGCCCGACGTTCAGGAATGGGCGTACGAGCAGTGGCGCGCGCGCAACGGGCGGTCGCTCCAATCGGGGCCCCTCCGGGTTCCCAAGATGAAGACCGTATCCGACGAGGCCGCCAGCCGCTTGCGCATGGAAATAGACAGCCGTCCGACCGAGATCGACATGGTGGAACGGCGCATAATGCAGTTGGAGATAGAGCGCGAGGCGCTACGCAAGGAGCGGGATGAAAGTTCCCGCGAGCGTCGGGAGGCACTGGAGAAGGAACTGCAACAGCTGCAGCACCGCAGGCAGGAGCTTAACGCTCACTGGCAGAAGGAGAAAGAGCTGATCAGCCGTATCCGCGAGCTCACGCAGGCGGTGGACCTGCTGCACATGCAGCAGGAGGAAGCCAAGCGGCGTAATGATCTGGAGCGGGCGGCGGAAATCATGTACGGCAAGATCCCCCAGATTCAAAAACAGATTGAGCAGACCCGTGCCGACCTGGCCCAGATGCAGAAGGTCCGCCGGATGCTCAAGGAGGAGGTCGACGCCGAGGATATCGCGCGGGTGGTATCCTCATGGACGGGGATTCCGGTGAGCCGTCTCATGGAAACCGAGAAGGAGAAGCTGATCCACATGGAGGAAAGGTTGAAACGGCGCGTCGTGGGACAGGACGAGGCCATCCGGGCGGTATCCAACGCGGTGCGTCGTGCGCGTGCCGGTCTTCAGGATCCGAACCGCCCTATAGGCTCATTCATCTTCATGGGACCTACTGGTGTAGGCAAGACCGAGCTGGCGCGTGCCCTCGCGGAGTTTCTGTTCGACGACGAACGCGCCATGATCCGCGTGGACATGTCGGAGTACATGGAAAAGCACAGCGTCAGCCGACTCATCGGGGCTCCGCCGGGATATGTAGGATATGAAGAAGGAGGTTATCTGACTGAACACGTGCGGCGCAAACCCTACTCGGTAGTGTTGTTCGATGAGATTGAGAAGGCCCATCCCGACGTGTTCAATATCCTGCTTCAGATCCTGGATGATGGACGGCTCACCGACGGGCAGGGGCATACTGTGGATTTCACCAACACCATCGTGATCATGACTTCCAATATCGGTGCCCCGATCATCCACGATATATTGGCGCGGTACCCCAATATCACCCGTTCGGATCCCGAGTACCGGCAGATGGAGGAAAGGGTTCTGGAACAACTGCGCGCTCATTTCCGGCCCGAGTTCCTCAACCGGATCGATGAGGTCATCATCTTCCACAGCCTCACCCGAGAGCAGATCAAGCGGATCGTGGATATCCAGCTTGAACGACTGGGACGCTTCCTCCGAGACAAGAAGATCGTTCTGGCTCTTACCGATGCCGCCCGGGACTGGCTGGCGCAGAAGGGATACGATCCTGCCTTCGGGGCGCGCCCCCTGCGTCGGGTGGTCCAACGTCATGTGCAGGATGAGCTGGCTTCTGCGATTCTGGAGGGGAAAATTCGGGAAGGCGACCGCGTGCGGGTGGACGTGGATTCCGAGAACCGCGACCGGCTGCGATTCGAACCGGTCCGCCGCGCCGGACGGGGGAGCGGAAGGAAGGGGGAGGTGCAATGAATACGATCCTGTCGGCGTTGTTGATTCTCTTTATTTTCGGATCGGTACTGTATATTACCCGGAACATGTAGTGTAGAATAGACAGGCGGGCGGCCGTCTGCCGGAGATTGCCATGAAAAAGGGGGCGGACGAGGAAATCCCGGTCGAGATCAAGAACCTGCTGCCTACCCAGACGGGCTCCGGCGTGTTCCTGGGCAACCAGGAAAAGACTATCGCCATATTCGTGGATCCGATGGTGGCCATGGGCATCGCCATGCAGATGAGACGCGTCAAGGTGCCGCGGCCGCTGACCCATGATCTGATCGGCAACATCCTGGCGGGACTTGGTGCCAAGGTCGAAAAGGTGGTGGTGAACGATCTCAAGGACGACACCTTCTATGCCCGGATCTACATCACGCAGGAGAACGAGCTGGGCAGATGCATCATAGAGGTTGACGCCCGGCCGAGCGATTCCATTGCCCTGGCCTTGCAGCAAGGATGTCCGGTGTACGTCAGCCGCCGGGTCTGGGACAGGGCCGAGGATATGACCTGGGCTTTGGAACAGATGGCCCAGGACGAGTCGGGCGAGGACACCGAAGGCTCCCCGGAAAAATAGTACGCATCCGGCCTGTTCTGCCGATCACGGGAACCCTCCGGCTTGCTCCCCGGATGGCGGCGACCTATCATGAGCTGACTCCGAGTTGCTGACTAAAGGAGGTATGCAGGTGAGAGTACTGGTGACCGGCGGCGCCGGATATATCGGTAGCGCGGCGGTCGAAATGCTCCTCGATGAGGGGCACGAGGCGGTGGTGGCCGACAATCTGGAACGGGGACACCGCAACGCGGTCGACCAGCGGGCACGGCTTGAGGTGGGAGACCTGCGCGACCGGGACTTTATCACGGACCTGATGAGGAAACTGAAGCCGGATGCAGTGATGCACTTCGCGGCGTATGCCCTGGTGGCGGAATCCATGGTGCACCCGGAAAAGTACTTCGGCAACAATCTTACCGGAGGCATCAACCTGGCTGAAGCGATGCTGGAATGCGGCGTTCGCAAGATCATCTTCTCGTCCACTTGTGCCACCTACGGCCTGCCTGACGAAATTCCCATCTCCGAGGAACAACGGCAGGCACCTGTTAACCCGTACGGCGAATCCAAACTCATGCTCGAGCGGATGTTCGACTGGTACCGACGGATCCACGGATTCGAGCCGGTGATACTGAGGTATTTCAATGCGGCGGGGGCCACCGAGAAGTTCGGGGAAGATCACGATCCCGAGACACATCTGATTCCCAATGTCCTCCGTGTGGCTGCGGGCAGGGCGGACTACGTCCCCGTCTACGGCCATGACTACGATACTCCCGACGGTACCTGCATAAGGGATTTCATCCACATTGTGGATCTGGTTCGGGCGCACCTTCTCGCATTACGGCCGGGACTGGCCGGCGCGTTTAACCTGGGCACCGGAACCGGGTTCTCGGTGATGGAGGTCATTCAGACCGCCCGGCGGGTGACGGGAGTCGACATCCCGGTGCGTATCGAGCCGCGCCGCCCGGGCGATCCCCCACGGCTC
>DTYT01000274.1 GCA_012961745.1 Kiritimatiellia bacterium
AGGTTGCGCGGGATCTTCACCGATGGCGACCTGCGACGGCATCTCGCCGACAATTCCAACCTCACCGAACGCCGGATCGAAGAAGTGATGACCCGCGATCCGGTCGCAGTATCCCGCGATGCCCTGGCGGTGGAGGTGCTGTCGGTATACGAGACTCACAATATCGACGACCTGATCGTAGTCGATGAAGACAATCGTGTGGTGGGGATGATAGACATTCAGGACCTGCCGAAGTTCAAAATACTATGAAGCACCCAACCCGCCGCCGCGTCTTTCTCATCGTTCTGGACTCGGTGGGCATCGCACCCGCCCCCGACGCCGCGCAGTACGGGGACCAAGGAGCCGCCACCCTCCCGCATACCGCCGCTGCCGTGGGCGGCCTCCGCCTGCCCACCCTGCAGGCGATGGGACTAGGCAACATACCCCAACTGCTCCAAGGCGGGCTGCCTATCCGTGGGGTACCCCCCGCATCCCGGCCTACCGCCTCTTACGGCGCCCTCTGCGAGCAGTCCGAAGGAAAGGACACCATCACCGGGCACTGGGAGCTGGCCGGCGTGCTGATGCGGCCGGGCTTCACCTTGTTTCCTCCGGGACCCCCATCGTTTCCGGAAGAACTGCTGCGCGAATTCGAGCGGCGCACGGGTCGCCCGGTCATCGGCAACAAGGCCGCCAGCGGCACGGAAATCATCCAGGAACTCGGCCAGCACCACATGCGCGAGGGGGCCTGGATCGTCTATACCAGCGCCGACTCGGTCTTCCAGGTCGCCGCCCATCTGGACGTTGTTCCTCTCGATGAGCTTTATCGCGCTTGCGAGATCGCGCGCAAGCTGTGTAATCCCTACCGCGTCGGCCGCGTAATCGCGCGCCCCTTCACGGGAAAACCCGGCCATTTCGTACGTACCGAAGACCGCCGGGATTACGCTTTCCAACCCGACCAGCCCACCGTGTTGGAGGAGCTGACCCGCCGCAACATACCCGTGTATGCGGTCGGAAAGATTGAAGATATATTCGCCCACCGGGGCATAACCGAGGCCTTCCATACCGGCAACAACCCGGATTCCCAGGATGCCGTGTTGCAACTGGC
Organism: Kiritimatiellia bacterium; assembly: GCA_012961745.1. Classification (GTDB taxonomy): domain Bacteria; phylum Verrucomicrobiota; class Kiritimatiellia; order B70-G9; family B70-G9; genus B70-G9. Next base: position 1,085 of record DTYT01000274.1, read on the forward strand.
GGGCAACGTCTCTGCCGGACTGATCTTCGCCAACTTCATTGATTTCGACATGCTCTACGGCCACCGCCGCAATCCCCAGGGATATGCCCGGGCGCTGGAAGAGTGTGACCCGTTTTTCGCCCAACTGCTGCCCCGATTGCAGCCCGGAGACCTGCTCCTGGTCACTGCAGACCATGGCAACGACCCCACCTACAAGGGAACCGACCATACACGCGAAATCGTCCCCCTTCTCGCTTATCGTCCTGGCGCACCCGCCCAAAGGCTTGGATTACGGGCCGGCTTCTTCGATGTGGGCCAAACCATCGCCGGCTTCTTCGGCATACCCCCCCTGCCACACGGCCGGCCTCTTTTCCAGGACTGAGAAGCCCTTCGGTGCAGTCGCTGCACCCCGCCCCATTGACACCCCGCAATACTCGTGCTAGGTTGACGTAGCATCAAGCGTACTGGATTCCGTTACCAGGACCGAGTCGGATGGCAGGAAAAGATCCGCCGCAAGACACGCCGAAAGCCCAAGCGGTGCTCTATCTTGGTGACGATCCGGTTGTTCAATCCGGCGACCTGGTTTTCTGTCCGCTGGGAATGCGTATCACCACCACCCGGCCCATCGAGCCCTACACCCTCGTTGACGCCACGCTGCAAGTAACTTCGGAAGACGGCGCGCCCCAGACCCTTTGCTGTCGCGGCGTGGTCGCCGAATGCCAATGCATGGAAGGAAAGCAATGTTTCCGGGTCAGTGTACTGTTCACCGACACCGACTCCGCCAAGCGCCGCTTGCTGGAGTATCTTTCCCACACCCATCACACCTTATGCAGTTATTGCGCGAACTATTGAAGGTCGCGGTGGCGCGGGGGGCGTCTGATCTCCACATCAAGCCCGGACGCGCACCCGCCCTCCGTATCAAGGCGCGGCTTTCCGTGCTGGACACTCCCCCGATTCCTCTCGAATCCGTCCGGGAAATGATTTCCTCGATCATCCCGCAGTATCTCAAGCGGCGCTTCGATATTGAACATGAGGCCGACTTTTCCCTGAAGCTGGAAGGCGTGGGACGGTTCCGGACCAACGTGTTTCTCTGCAGCGGTGAGCCGGCCATCACGCTGCGCCACGTCAAGACCGATATTCCCACCTTTGAGGAACTGCACCTGCCGCAGATGCTGAAGGAGCTCGCCCTGCTCCCGCGGGGAATCATCATGGCCACCGGCACCACCGGTTCGGGGAAGTCCACCACCCTGGCCGCCATGATCGAACACATCAATCAGAACCGCCGTTGTAGAATCATTACCGTCGAGGATCCGGTGGAGTACGTCTTTCAGGACAAGCAATCGGTTATCTCTCAGCGGGAAGTAGGGCTCGACACCATGTCTTTCCATGCCGCCCTCAAGCACGTACTGCGCCAGGACCCCGACGTGATAATGATCGGCGAAATGCGCGACTCGGAAAGTTCTCAAGCCGCCCTGACATCGGCCGAAACCGGGCACCTGGTCTTCACCACCTTGCACACCGGCAGCGCCGCCCAGTCGGTGAGCCGTATTTTGGACTTCTTCCCCCATACCGAGCGCGACCAGGTCCGGATGGCGCTGGC
>DTYT01000275.1 GCA_012961745.1 Kiritimatiellia bacterium
AGGTCACTATAGTATGACAACGCACGAATTCAACTGTTCACGTTCCCACGAGACGCTCCCGGAACCACCCGTGCCTCAGCCCGCCGAGCGGGACCCAGAATGTGTACGGGGCAGCCATAATGGGATTTGACACCCCGCCTGTTCATGTGGCAAATACTCCCCGGAAATCGCATACTGGATGGGTAGGAGCGCAGGAATGCCGCGAAGTGCTGATCAGTCCGGATCCTGGCGGGACCCGCCCTTGTCGGGTAGGGCAGGCCTACACGTGTCCCTGGCTCTCGTTCTCGCGCTGGTACTGGGGGCCTGTTCCAGCAAATGCGCCTGCCGGGGCCCCTTCCTTTTCCGACAGGACATCCGTCAACTGGTCGTGTATGTTCCTGAGCTGGCCGGCTCCTCCTGCGCGGAAGCAGCCCGAGAGACGGTCATGAAACTGGATGGCGTTCTCGGAGCGGCTCCCGACGTGGAGGGACGGACCCTGACGGTCCGCTACGACTCCCGCCGTCTCGCCGCCAGGAATATCGAAAGGACGCTTGCAATGGCTGGGTTCAATGTGGGCGGATTCCCGGTGAACGCCGAAGCACGTGCCAGCCTCCCTGCAGAATGTACCCAAGGAGAACAGCAATGAGACCCGCCCCGGAGCGTGCCCTGGCGGCCGTCGAGTTCCCGGAAATACGGAAAAGGGCCAGCGGCAAGGTGCGCGAGATTTTCGAACTAGATGACCGTCACCTGCTTATCGTCGCAACTGATCGGATATCCGCCTTTGATTGCATCCTGCCCACTCCGATTCCCGACAAGGGGCGCGTTCTCACGGCGCTTTCTGCCTGGTGGTTTGAGCGGACGCGTGACATCGTACCCAACCACCTGGTCAGTACGGATCCGCTCAGCTTCGATGCGCGACTCGAGAAGTATGGCGATCTCCTTGAAGGTCGGGCCATGGTGGTGAACAGGGCCACGCCCTTCCCGGTGGAATGCGTAGTGCGGGGGTACCTGTCGGGGTCAGGCTGGAAGGACTACCGCAAGAGCGGCGTGGTCTGTGGAGTACCCTTGCGCGAGGGTTATCGCTTCGCCGACAAACTGGACGCGCCGATCTTTTCTCCTGCAACCAAAGCGGTCTCGGGCCATGACGAGAACATTTCATTTGAGCGGGTGGTGGAGATGATCGGCCGCGAAACCGCTTACTTCCTCCGGGACCATTCGCTGGCGATCTACGCCCATGCCGCCCGGCTGGCGGAAGAAAAGGGTATAATAATCGCGGACACCAAATTCGAGTTCGGACGACTGGAAGACGGTCGAATCATTCTGATTGATGAATTGCTGACGCCGGACAGTTCCCGGTTCTGGCCTGCAGACAGCTACCAGCCCGGCTCCGCCCCCGTATCATTCGACAAGCAGTTCGTCCGCGATTATCTGGAGAGCACAGGCTGGGACAAGACCCCACCTGCGCCACCCCTGCCGGAAGAGATAGTCGCCAGGACGCGGGCCAAGTACATTGAAGCCTACGAAAGAATCACCGGCAAATCCTGGACGACGGCGGATCAATGACCGAGACTTCCCGCTTTGATGCTCTGCTGGACATCTTCTTCAACCATTTGCGACTGGAACGCGGACTCCAACCCAATACTGTGAACTCCTATCATGCGGATCTGTCGGATTTCCTGGGCTTCCTGGAAAACCGCGGTATCCCCAGCCTCAACGATCTACGCAGGGAACACATCACGGATTTTCTTTTCGCTGAGAAGAAGCGGGGGATGTCCGTCGCCACTCTTTCCCGCCGGCTCGTAGCAATAAAGGTTTTCCTTCGATTCCTTTCCGGAGAGGCCCTGCTGGCGCGCAATGTAGCCGAGTCAATGGATTCGCCGCGCCTCGAAAAGATCCTGCCCTCGGTGCTTACCCAGTCCGAAGTCGATCGCCTGCTCCGGGCCCCGGACCCTCGTACACCGATCGGCAGCCGCGACCGCGCCATTCTTGAGACCCTGTATGCCACGGGCCTGCGCGTTTCCGAACTCGCCTCTCTGAAGCTGAGTGATCTGCGTCTGGACGAGGGTTATGTGCGTTGTGTGGGCAAGGGGGCCAAGGAACGGGTCGTTCCGCTGGGGGGACGTGCGGTGGAAAGTCTCCGTGCATATCTCGATAGCGGCCGGCCGCAGCTCGCCGGTCACAGCCTGACGCCGGAACTCTTTCTCACCCGGCGCCGCAAGCCTTTCACCCGACAAGGATTGTGGAAGCTGGTCCGCAAGTATGCCCGGAAGGCGCGTATCACGCGTCCCTTTTCGCCCCACACGCTTCGCCACTCCTTCGCCAGTCACCTCCTGGCCCATGGGGCCCCTCTGCGCGTAATCCAAGAAATGCTGGGACACGCGGACATCGCGACCACCCAAGTCTACACCCACGTGGATCGTACCCGTCTTACACAGGTACATCGACGCCACCATCCGCGCGCATGAAAGGACAATATGCAGAGCTGGAGAAGAAGCTCGGACGCCGCTTCCGGAACAAGGCCCTGATGGAAGCCGCGCTTACGCATCCTTCGTCCGGCCGCTGCGCCGGGAGTTCCCGTGAAGGCTACGAGCGGCTCGAGTTCCTGGGGGATGCCGCGCTTGCCCTAGTGGCCGCTGAACATCTCTTCACGACATATCCCTCGATGAGCGAGGGGGAGATGACACGGTTGCGAAGCTTCCTTACCAGCGCGCGGATGCTCAAGAAGGTGGCGCAGGAAATCTCCCTGCAGACACACCTTTCCCTCGGGCCACGGGAGCGGTCGTTCTCTCTCTTGCGTACCTCCATTCTCCCCGATGCCCTGGAGGCACTTCTCGGTGCCGCATATCTCGATGGGGGGATAAAGGCCGTGCGTAAGATATTCCAGCACCTTGTAGCGCCCCGCCTGGCCGATCTTTCCCTCACCGATCTGCCTTCCAACCCCAAGGGTGAGCTGCAGGAATATCTCCAGAAAAAGGGTCGCCCCCTTCCGGTATACACGGTGGTCAGCGTAGAAGGTCCCCAACACCAGCCCACTTACACCGTGGAAGTCAGGCTGGAGGGACGGATGGCCGGCCGGGGAAAGGCTGGAACCAAGCGGGAAGCCGAGGCGCGGGCCGCCGCGGATGCGCTGAACAGGCTGGCGAGCAGACTGCCAGGCGAGCAGTCCGGGGGCCGGGGAAAAGGGTAATCAGCTCAGGGCCGCGGAAGCCGCCGTGGCCAGCCTCACCGAAATGAGCCTGGATACTCCGTCCTCCTCCATCGTGATCCCGTACAGGGTATCGGCCTCACTGACCGTACGCCGGTTATGACTTATCACAATAAATTGTGCATTCTCCAGAAGGCCTCTCAGCACACCGATGAATCGCTGGATATTGGCGTCGTCTAAGGCTGCATCCAGTTCGTCCAGCAGACAGAAAGGACTGCGTCGCACCTGGTACAGGGCAAACAGCAACGCCACGGCCGCCAGCGTCCTTTCACCGCCCGACAACAGGGATATCGACTGAAGTTTCTTTCCCGGTGGACTGGCAATTATTTCCACACCGGATTCGAGTACATCCTGCTCGTCCACCAACAGCAGTTTCGCGTGTCCGCCTCCGAAAAGACTCTTGAAAAGCTGACGGAAATTCCGGTCAACCTGGGCGAATGTGGAGAGGAACTTGTCACGGGTGATCCGGTTGATTCGATTGATCAGCTCCATCAACCGTTTCCGCGAGTTGACCAGATCCTGCTGCTGGGCTGTGAGGAATCCGTAACGCTGCTTGAGCTCCTCGACTTCCTTGAGCGCCACCAGATTGACCGGACCCATAGAATCCAGCCGGGCGCGGATCTCCGCAATCTCGGCCTCCACGGCTTCAGTGGTAAGGACGCGGCCATCCTTCCCTTCCGGAGTCGCAGCCTCCAGTATTTCCGCCTCGGCGGCGTGATACTCGGAACGGAGACGCTCCAGCAGGGAGTCCCGCTGCATGCGTACTTCCGTTATGCGGACCTCCGTTGACGCCGCTGCTGAAGACACGGACTCCAGACGACTTTTCCTCTGCTGAATATCCTCGTGAATCCGTTGCAGCGCCGCCTCCTGGCCGCGGCGATTCTCCTTCAGCAAAGTGATTTCCTGTTCCCCTTTCCGAAGGGCCTCCTCCAATCGCGATATGAGCGAGGCGGCCTCGGCGGCCTCGGCCTCCAGCGAAACGATCCGCGCGTCCCTCTCTCGGGCATCCAGGCTCCTGCCCGAAAGAACGTGGCCCATTTCCTCCTGCTGCCGCTCGAGACGCTCTATCTCGGCCGCCACATTGCGCATTGCGACCTCGGCCTCAGCCGCTTCCAGACGTCTCCGGGTAAGCTCCGCGACCACGGAGCTCCGTTGCTGCTCCATCCTCCGGATCTCGCGGTTCAGCTCTCCGACACGCTTCTGGATCTCTGCCTGCCGCCGGTTGCATTCTTCCTGTTCCCGGCGCAGGCGTTCCCGCTCATCCTCCTCTACACCGACCCGCACCGATGCCAGTTCGAATTCCACGGTCTCACATCGCTTTCTGGCTTCCGCAGCCTGCTCTGTGACCACCTTGCATTCGCCTTCGGTCAATGCCAGTTCATGCCGGGCCACCGCCACCGCTTCCTCCCGCTGGGCGACCTCGCTCAACACACGTTCCCTCTCGGCTTGCAGCAACTCCAGCCGGGAATTACAATCCGCTAAGAGTTCGTCACACTCCTGCAGTTCCCTCTCCAGTCTGTGTTGAAGATGTCGACACGCCGCCCCGTCACCTGGATCCTCCCCCGGCACCCAGATCTCGATGCTGCCCCCCGGCCGCACTACAACGCCGTCTGCAGTCACATATACAATGCCGTCGAGTACTGGGTATGGGACCTCCTGCAACGACTCAACCACCCGCACCCGCCCTATCATGCGCATCACCAGGTCGGATACCCGCTCCGGATATCTCACATGTGACATCAGCGGCTCACCCGCACCATCAGGCACCACCGTTCCGGCGGACAGCTCGGCGCGCGCAGCCACGATCCGCAGTGCACCAATTGGATCCCTGTCCGCAACCTCGGCCAGAGAGCGGGCCTGCGATTCGGATTCCAACACCAGTGCATCCGCCCAGGAATGCAATACCGCGTCGAACGCCGTTCGGTAACGCTCATCTACTTGGAGCAGATCGCCCAGGACTCCCACCACGCCCCCGCCCTGCCTACCACGCCCTAGTCTCTCTATGACGACGCGCTGCGCCTCCGCCGGCCGCGATGCGGCGATTTGCACCGCCTCAAGCCGCCCTTCCAGTGCCTGTCGGGCCGATTCCTGGCGCGCGCGCTCCTCGCGCAGAGAGGCTATCTCCGTCTCAAGGGACTGTAATCTGCTCCGGACCTCGCCCAACTGCTCCTCCCGGCGGACCAGTTCCTTGCGCGCGGCATCCATCTGACGCGCAAGTGATTCGACTTCCCGCTGCAACGACTCCGAGGCCCGGCGAGTCTCTACTCTCTCCGCCTGGAGGCGCTCATAGCGCACCACGCGATTACGCTCCGAAGCCTCCAGCTCCATGAGTGCGTTGTGAAGCTGGGCGGTCCGACTTTCCCAGATCCACCCGTTCGTCCTTGACCGCCCGCATCTCTTCCTGCAGCGCCAGGAGCCTTTTCTCCATCGCGGCCAGACGCTCGGCCTCCGCGCGGTATGCTCTGTCCGCCTTCCCCGTCCGGCCTTCCCGCTCAGCGAGCTCCCGTCGCAGAGCGGCCAGTTTCTCACCAACCTCCCGGCGGCGGCGTTCGGCCACTTCGGCGTCCTGCCGGTCCCGGTCGGCCAGCCGACGAAGTTCCTCCATGCGTTCTCGGCACATCTGGATGGTGTGCCGGGCATTTTCAATCCGGGCCTGACTGCGTACTACCTGGGTCATCCGTTCCGACAGGATACGCTCCAGGTTTCCCGCCTCCTTCCGCAGATTCTCCGCTTCGGCTTCTCGGGCCGACAGCTCGGCCTTTTGAGCTTCAACCTGCTCTGCCAGCCGGGCCCGCTGAAGCTCCAGCTTCCGGAGTTCTCCATTCAGACCCTCAAGCTGAAGTCGTCCCAACCACAGCTCCAGTGACCGCAACCTTCGCTGAAACGCCTGATAGCGGCGCGCCTTTCCCGCCTGGCGCTGCAAAGAAATCATCTGGCGCTTCACTTCGCGGATGATGTCAGCCACACGGAGCAGATTCTCCTCCACCCGCTGCAGTTTCCGGACCGCCTCTCTTTTGTCGGCCTTGTACCGGGTGATACCACTGGCCTCCTCAAAGGCCGCCCGACGCTCCTCCGCCCGCGCGCTGAGAATCTGGTCTATGCGCCCCTGTTCGAGAATGGCGTACGAGTTGTAACCTATACCGGTATCCATGAAGAGGCGCTGGATGTCCTTCAGGCGGCATGGATTGCGGTTGATGAAATACTGGCCCTCGCCGGAGCGGAGAACCCGCCGGGTAATGGTCACCTCGTTGAACTCCAGTCCCAGTACGTCTTCGCAGTCGGCAAGCGTCAGACTGACCTCCGCCATTCCCATGGGCTTGCGTCTCTCGGTACCCTTGAAAATACAATCCTCCATCTTCTCACCCCGGAGGGACTTGACGCTCTGTTCGCCCAAAACCCAGCGCACAGCATCCACGATGTTGCTTTTCCCGCACCCATTGGGCCCCACAATGGCGGTCATTCCGGGCCCGAACTCAATCCTGGTCGGCTCGGCAAAGCTTTTGAAACCCTGCAGCTCTATCCGTTTGAGATACATAGTGTCTTCTTTGATGTTATTTCTTTCCTTGACAACATTGTCACAATATCATGCGCAGGAGTTATTGACAACCCCAATAAATAGAAAAAAATGCGCAGGTAGGCGGCCCGGCCACGGCAAGCAGTGGCGGGAGGGCGTTGTTCACTTTCAGGGGAGTACGGGGGGCGGCGAGGAAGGAAAAGACGGAAACCGCGATGAATCCGGATGCGACTGCACTGGACATCCTTCGCCAGCTCATAGCGATTCCCAGCGTTAACCCGAACTTCACCCAACCGGAAGACCTCCAAGGGGAACATCGTGTGGCGGCGATCGTGGCGGGTATACTTGAGGACCTCGGATTCGTGATCGACTCCCTGCCCACCGAAAGCAAGCACTGCAACCTCGTCGCACGACGGGGACCGGCCCAGCCCCGATTCACGCTGACCTTCGAGGCTCATCTGGATACCGTGGGAGTAAAAGGTATGGAAATCGCTCCCTTCGCCGCTGAGGTCCGCGGGGGACGTGTCTGGGGTCGCGGAGCATCCGACGACAAAGGACCGCTTGCGGCCCTTCTCGCAGCCCTCGGGGGGGCGAAGCTGCAGGATTTGGAACCCCGGGGTATTGAGATCAAAGTAATCGGTGCGATTCGGGAGGAATCCGGCAACGAAGGGGCCGAGCTACTCAGGAACACCGGCTTTGAGACTGACTGGCTGGTCGTGCTGGAACCCACCGAACTCAACGTGATAGTAGCGCACAAGGGCGCATTCTGGTTCCGCATCGATGTGTTCGGCTCGGCGGCCCACGGGTCGTGTCCTGACCAGGGTCTCAACGCTATCGAGGGTATGATGGAGGTGATCCGGGAACTTAAACTGCGGGTCGCGGTCGCGGCCCGCCGGATCTCAGGCAGCGATCTGGGATCGCCGACACTCAACATCGGAACGATCCAGGGAGGCAGTTCACTGAATATCGTGGCGCCGTCCTGCGGGATCGAGGTGGACCGCCGTACTCTGCCCGGAGAGGAACCGGACGAGCTGGAAAGGGAGATGCGCGCCGTCCTGGAGGCCCAGGTGGAGCGCGGGATAATCCGGTCCTGGTCGTTGCAAGTGATTAAAAGCCGTCCCCCGTTCCTCGGCTCGCCCCACACTCCCTTGGTGAGAGCATTGGAGAACGCTGCCGGAGCCGTGGGACACCCCATCGGCGAACAGACCGTGTCCTGGTACAGCGATGCCGGCGTGTTGTCTCCCTGCTCTCGGAACACGGTGGTCTTCGGTCCCGGATCGATCTCCGAGGCCCACACCTCCCGGGAATCGATCTCCATTGACCAGCTTTCTGCTGGAACGGCGGTACTGAGAAGGTTTATAGAGGAGCTGCCGGAAGCATTTCCGGCGGCCGGTCAATGAATAGCAGGCGCGTCATTCCTTGGATCCTGCTCAGCAGCATCGTAATCTGGGCGGTGCTGGCTACCGCCAACATTCTTCTCGGCGAGCTGAATCAGGATGAAGGCTGGTATCTCTATGCCGCTCGGCTCACCGCCGAAGGACACTTGCCCTTCCGGGACTATGCCTTCACTCAAGGTCCCGTTTTTCCGCTGGTCTATTCGTTACTGGACCCTATCGTGCGCCGACACGGAGTTCTGGGGGGACGCGTCTGCACCGCCCTGTTGGGGCTCGCCTCAGCTCTGGTCGCGGCCGCCCTGGCCCGGAATCTTGCGGGAGGAGGAGGGCGGGGCTCCTATGCAGCGGCTCTGGCATTCAGCCTGATCACGGTAAACGTTTATCAGAGCTACTTCACTGCGGTGGTGAAGACTTATTCCCTGACTGCTCTTTTCCTTTCGGCCGCGCTGCTGTTGCTGTCCGTACGACGTTTTCCATTCGCCAGTGCTTTTGCTGCGGGAACGCTGGCCGTCCTCGCAGCCTGCACGCGATCGTCAGCCGCGGTCGCCGCTCCGATCGCTTTCGCCTACCTGGTCTCCGGCGCAGATGCTCGCCGGGCATATCGCGCGGTCGGATTCGTCGCCGGCGGGCTTGCAGCGGCG
>DTYT01000276.1 GCA_012961745.1 Kiritimatiellia bacterium
CGCTTCCCTCCGCTGGCATTACCCAACAGGTTCCAGGGGTCGCGCCCGGTACACTGCCGGGCGCCTCTCAGCCACCTGTACGGCTCCCCCAGCGACTACCTACACTTGCACAATGGTCCCCCGACCCGCATCTGTCAAGAGCTGAGCCCGGAGGCGGGACGGCCGTGAACCAAGCTGTAGACCAACGGCACGATCAGCAGGGTGACCACCATGGATACCGCCAGGCCGCCGATCGCCGTGACGCCGAAAGGCCGCCACATCTCCGAGCCTTCTCCTCGCCCGCACACCAGGGGCACCATGGCGAACATCGTCGTCAGGCTGGTCATCAGCACCGGCCGCAGGCGGCGCTGCGCGGCCAGTTTCACCGCCCGGGACAGCTCCATCCCCCGGGAGCGGAGTTGGTTGGTGTAATCCACCAGCACGATCCCGTTGTTGACCACCACTCCCACCAGCATGATGCCCGCCATGAAAGACATCAGGCTGAGGCTGGTGCCGGTCAACACGAACGCCCAGATAACTCCTACCAGCGCGAAGGGCAGTGAAAAGCCGATTACGAAGGGCGCCTTGAAAGACTCGAATTGGGCCGCCATGATCATGTAAACCAGTACCACCCCGATCAACAGGAACTTGCGCAGGTCGGCGAAGGCCTTGACCTGCTCCTCCACTTCCCCGCCGAACCGATAGCTTACCGACGCCGGAAGGCGGATCCCCCTCATCCCGCGGGAGATGTCCTCCCTCACCTCTCCCAGCGATCTGCCGGAGACGTCCGCACCGACCACCACCACCCGCGTGCGGTTTTTCCGCCGTATCTCCACCGGCCCGTTGGTGACCATCACGCGGGCCACGTTGTCCAGGCGCACCGGCGAGCTGCGGTGGGCGGAAGGGATCCATATCTGCCTCAAGTCCTCTATCCGCGCGCGGTGCTCGGGAGCCAGCCTCACCCGTATGTCGAAATCGTCCCCGGCGTCGCGGAGCTTGGTGGAGTCATCGCCGTACAAGGCGGTGCGCAAGGTAGTGGCCACCGCGGCCGCCTCCACCCCCAGCCGGGCCGCCTTCTGGCGATCAAGGCGCACGTGAATTTCCTGCCGCGGCAGCTTGAGACTGGTGGAAATATCCACGGTGCCGGGCGTACGCCGGAACAGCTCGCGGACCTCTTCCGCGACGCGGCCCAGCTCGCCCAGGTCCGGACCCAGCAGCTCCACCTCCACCTGCTTCTTGCCCGCCATCAACATCTGCTTCACCGGTGTGGTGGCGTAGCACCGCATGCGGACCACCCCGGGAATCCGCGCCACCAGCGGCCTCAGCAAGGCGGCGATTTGTTCGGAAGAGCGCCGCCTCAGCCCTTTGCGGACCAGCTTCACGCCGCCCTCGGCGTAGTTGGGCCCCTCTTCCACCCCAAGGGCCACCCCGATGCCTTCCTCGCTCTGCCCGCAGAAGGCGTACGTCGCCGCCGCCTCGGGTACCTTGCCGGCCAGCAGCCCGCTGATATACTCGGCCACACGGCGCGACTCCTCCAGCCGCGCGCTCTCCTCCAGCGACACCTGGATGTTCACATCGCCGGTATCCACCTTGGGCATCAGATCGGTGCCCACCAGGGGGACCAGCAGCAAAGTGCCGCCGAAAACGATTCCCAACCCGGCCAGGACCACCGCCCGATGCCGCAGGGCGAATTCCAGCACGCGTCCATAGCCGCGGCGCAGGGGCCCCTGCACGACGTCGCCCTTCCGCGCGTGACGCGGGCGTACCCAGCGCGAGGCCAGCATGGGAGCCAGCGTCATGGCGGTCAGCAGCGAGGCGGTCAGCGTAAAGCCAACAATGATACCCAACTGGCTGAACAGGATCGAACTCAGTCCCCGGACGAATATCAGCGGCAGGAACACCGCCACCGTGGTCAGGGTGGAGGCGGTTATGGCCATCCCCACCTCGGTGGCCCCCCGCACCGCAGCTTCCGGCGGCGAGACCCCCTCCTCGTCCACCTGACGCGTGATGTTCTCAATCACCACGATGGCGTTGTCCACCACCATCCCGATAGCCACCGACAGGCTCAGCAGCGAGACGATGTTGATGGTGAAATCCATCAGCAGCATCAGCAGAAAGGCGATCACCAACGAAAAAGGCATGGACAGCGCCACCACCAGGCTGGTCCGGGCCCGGCGCAGGAAAAAAAGCGTCACCAGCACCACCAGCGAACCGGCCGCCATCAGGGTGCCTTGCAGCCGCCGCACGGACCAGCCGATGAACTCCGAGTTGTCCATGGGAATCGAAATCTCCACGTCCGAAGGCAGGCGTCCCCGGATGCGCTCCAGCGTCTCCCGGATCGCACCGCAGACCGCAACGGTGTTCTCGCCTTCCTGCTTCTGGATGAGCAGCACCATGGCCGGCCGGCGATTGGCCCAGCCGTACATCATCGGCTCCCGGAAGGCATCCCTGACCGTCGCCACGTCCCGCAGTCGGACCGGCCGGCCGCCGTGTAGGGCGACCACCGCGGCGGCCACGTCCTCCGCCCGGCGGTAGCGGCCTGCCAGCCTGACCACGTACCGCCGCGTCCCCATCTTGATCTCGCCGCCCGGCAGATCCAGGTTCTCCACCCGCAGACACCGCACCACCTGCCGCAAGGGGATACCGTAGCCCTGCAGGCGCCGGGCATCCACTTCCACCTGTATTACCCGACGC
>DTYT01000277.1 GCA_012961745.1 Kiritimatiellia bacterium
CCACCAGCATCCCCATCGCGAGGTTGGCGTTGTCCACCAGAGAGATCATGGTGTCGTTGGTCGCGGGGCGGAGATCCTCCACTGGGCACCGACGCGGGCGGAATCCTTTCCATTCGGGGAAGGTCTCCAAGGAATCCAGTACGGCGCGGGTCCGCGTGAGGGCCGCGGAGGGCGCGAGGAATCCCAGGTCGCGGGCGGCCACCACGGATGCCAGGTAGAGCCCGATGTTGCCGGCCGAGGTCCAGGGGCCGCGGTCACTGGAATCGTAGGGCAGTCCGGTGTGGGGATGAACGAAGTGAGCGATGCACTCCCATGTATTGGAGGCCAGATTCCACAGGTATGCCTGGTCGGCGGGCTGCAGGTGTCTGCCGTGGCTCACAAAGCCGGCTCGCCGGAGCGCGGTTTGCACTTCGGGACTTCGCATGAACCACTCCCAGACATCGCCGCTACGCAGATTCTCTGCCATAAGAAGGACAGCTCCCTGATCTATGCTCAGCAGCCGCGGAGCGCGCCAGCCGCTCGATGGATTGAAGGCATCCACAAGGCCCAACGGCGTCCAGGCCAGTTCGGGATAATGGTTGACCATCTCTTCCAACACGGCCAGGCTCTCGCTGGGGGTGAATGGGAGTGATCCGCCGGAAGCGCAGGGAACCACGGTTCCGTCGATAGGATATTCCTGGGTCGGCGGCGGCCCGCCCCAGACCATGTATCCGGCGGGTCCCAGCGAGGCGGTGACGCCCCATAGAACGGGAGAGTAGGTCGGGAATCGGTCGGAAAGGGAGATGCAATATGCGCGATGTGCCAGGGTGGCCAGACGGCTGTTGATGAAATAGTCGGCCTTGGCGTCCCTCAAGCCGCGGAAGTCGATCCAGCAGTGGGGGTACTGGTGCTGAAAAAGGGGAACCGCCTGGATGTACGTCCGGCCGCGGTAAGTGAATACCGGGCGCTTCCAGCGGTACCAGGTGTCGGGCTCCAGCGGTTTGTCCGGCGCCCCGATGGCCAGCAGGTAGAGCAGGGTATGCTCGCTGTACGTTTCCCAGCGATGTTCGAGGAATCCGGATTCCGGCTTCCAGCCCATGGACAGCAGCTCCGCACCGTTGAGCATCCAGTGCCAGTCCGCGCGGCGGTAGAGAAGATTGACGTCCTCCGTAAGCCGCGGATCGGAGAAATAGTTGCGGGCAGTTAAGGCTCCCGCCAGGAGGAGCGCGGTGTCGATCGAGGACAGTTCGCTGTTCCAGGCGCGTTTCCCGGTCAGCGGATCAACGAAGTGATAGAAGAAGCCGTTGGTTCCCTCCACCCTTTCCAGATAACTACCTACGGTGGTCCGCGCTCGACGGAGCGCTTCACGCCGCGGCAACCAGCCCCGGCTGTCCGCGATGCACAGCGCGGTGAGGTAGAATCCGGAGGCCGCCACGCTGGCCGGGGACGAATCCGTGTCCCCGGCGGCGATCGGGTAGCTGTCGCGGGTCAGCCCGGTTTCATCCACGGTGGCACGGATGAAGAATTCTATTGTACGCAGTTCTATTTCCTCCAACAGGCGGTCGCCGGTCAGGGGCGCGATGAACCGGAGGGGGACCCGGCGGTCGTAGGAGAGAGCGACCCGGAACCAGATTCCGGTTGCTCCGGAGAGGCTCAGGAGGAGTTGGTTGTATCCCTTTCGCAGGCGGCAATGAATGATGTCTGCAGCGGGCTGCGCGTGCCGGAACGATTTCCAGTAGAGGCGGTTTTGGTTCAGCCAGAGGCCGAGTGCGCCCGCAGCCTGGACACGAATTACGGCCTCAACGCCGGTTGCAGGGGAGAAGATTTCGCAGAAAGCATAATGCATCGCCGGCTGGGCGGCGCGGGCGGCAGGGGCGAGTACCACTTTACCGGAGGCATCGGCGGAGGTTTCCTGCCATTGGAGACCATTAGTGTTCAGCAGGGCGTATGGGGACTCCGGCGGTCGGGCGGGAAAGAAGCAAGTCGATCCCTGCTGCCGCTTGGCGGCCAGCCACTTGCGTATGATGAGAGGACGCCAGGACGCATCCGCGGCCGGATATGCCAGCGGCGCGGAAGTCACCAACACGATCAGGGTCCCCAAGGCGATCCGATGAGGAGACTTCATGAGAGCGATCTCCGCCTCCGGGTTATGAATTGCGCGACCTGTGATGGGGGAAGCACGCTCGGCCTCACTCCGCGCCGGGGCGGACCAGACTGAGCGAGCCGCCGCGCTCGGTACTGACCCTCTCGACGATTCGAGTGGACATGGTTATGGTTTCCGCCTGCCGGCCGTGTTCGATCATTTCGCACAGCAGCCGCGCACCGTGGATCCCTATTTCCCGCACCGGTACGTGCACCGTAGTCAGCCCGACGAACCTTGCCAGGTCGATATCGTCGAACCCCATGACGCATACCTGCTGCGGTATGGCAATCCCGGCCTGCAGCAACGTTTCGATGGCGCCGATGGCCATGTCGTCGTTGGCGGCGAACAGACCGTCGAATTCGATCCCCCGGTCGAGGAGGGTGCGGGTTGCGGTGGCTCCTCCGGCGCGTACGAACCCCCCGTGGGCTACCAGGGACTCGTCGAACTGGAGACCGCATTCCTGGAGGCCCTGCTGGTACCCGCGCCGCCGCTGCTGGCTGTCCGGGTTTCCGGGTGGGCCGGAAAGGTAAGCAATGCGGCGGCAACCCTGTTGGACCAGGTGTCTGACTGCCGCAAGCGCGCCTCCGAAATTGTCAATCGTGATGGCTGCTATCTCGGGGACGGGTGAGGGTGCCGCCAGACGCACCACCCTGACATGCGACTCGGACAGCAGCTGGAGCTGCTGGTCCGGTACCGTGTCCCCGAAGACCAGAGCCCCGTCCACCCTCCCGTACGAAATTATCCGCTGCAGGGAATGCGAGCGGGGACGTCGGCTTCCCTGAAACACCACCAGCAGCAGATATCCCCGACGCACGGCTTCCTCATCGGCGCCGGCAAGGATTTCGGGATAGAACCCACCTTTGATATCCGGCAGGCTGATGGCTATGGTCTCAGTGCGGCGAGTCATCAGGGAGCGGGCGGAAAAATCCGGTACGTACCCCAGCGTCTTTATGGCCAATTCCACCCGGCGGCGGGTTTCCTCGTTGACCAGCGGGCTCTTGTTGATCACGCGGGAAACCGTGCTGCGGGAGACCCCGCAGAACTTGCCCACGTCTTCAAGCGTAATTCTCCTCCTGGACGTGTTCACAGCGGAGGCTCCATGGCATTTTGGAATTGCAATCGTTTTCAGTCAATGTAATTCGTACATTTGTGTCACTGCCAATGCACAGATAGCACCGGATGAAGAGTATTGCAAGCAAGAACCACCACCGCCGCGGAGAGGACAGCGCGTTGAACCGACGGCGCCCGAAAGCGGCATACCTCGGTGGCGAGGGGGAATTCCTCCTCTCGGGCGAAATTCACTATTTTCGCACTCCGCCGAGCACGTGGGAACGTCACCTGGATGCTTTGGGTGAGTGCGGTTGCACCGCGGTATCCACGTATATTCCCTGGGCCTGGCACCAGCCGCGCCCGGACCGGCCGCCGGACTTCGACGGACTCGCGGATCCCGCGCGGAACATAAGGAGATTCCTTTCCCTGGCGATCGAACGCGGGCTCCGCCTCATCCTGAAGCCGGGACCTTACGTCATGGCCGAGCTGGCTGGGGAAGGCATACCCGGTTGGCTATCACGCGGGCATGAGGGCGAGCTTGCCCGGGACTCCGCCGGTGAACTTTGGGGTCGGTCATATTTCAGCCTGGCATCCGACTATTTCCGCTCCGCGGCGGCGGAGTGGCTGCAGAAGGTGGCCGCCGAGGTTCTGGTGCCGCTGGTGCGAGGACGGCGCCGGTCTCTGGTGGGAATTCAGCTTTGCAATGAGATAGGGATCTTTGCGTGGCTGCGAGGGGAGGGGGACTATTCGGCCCCTGCGCTGGCGGCGTGGCACGATTTCCTGCGGAGGAGGTTCGGCTCTATCGAGAACTTCAGAAAGACGATCAGCCTGAATGCCGGTTCCTTTGACGAGGTGCCGGCCCCATCCGGGCCGTGTCGCGACCGCACTGCCTACCGCCTGTATGTCATCTGGCACGAGTTTGTGCGGTGGTTATACGGCGACTATACCAACTTTGTGGCGGGATGCCTGGAGCAGGCCGGCATAAGAGAAGTGCCCTTTATCGTCAACATCGGGGGCTGGGTTCAGGGAAGGGCGTACGATGTACTGGTGAACGCGTCGTTCCATGCAACCAGCCTTGAAAACCTCGGCGGGCTGGTGCTGGGCATCGATCACATACCTGAAGCGGTCGGCTCTCTCAACCTGCCGGACGGGTATGCCGCGACCGCGGTGGTGGCCGCATTGCAGTCGGATGGTCTCCCCGTATTTTCGTCGGAAATGCAGTGCGGCAGCCGGGAACACGGGGTGGTCACCTATGGCAAAGAATTGGCCCTGTTCTACCGGCAGGCCGTAATGAGCGGGCTGTCGGGCATGAACTTCTATATGTTCTCCCAGGGGAGGAACCACCGGGGGCAGGGAAGCGACGGGCGGACCTTTTATTGGTACACCGCGGTGGATTCCCGCGCGCGGCCGGCAGAGATGTTCTCTCATTGCCGTGGTTTGGGCGAATGGCTCAGGTACAATGCGGGGCCGCTGGCCGGGACGGAACGGCCCGTGGATTTTGCGGTGGCATACTACCTTCCCCACCATGCAGTCGAGTTCGTCAGACCGCGCCTTTCACGGCGGGAAGCTCTGGATGCCTGTGCGGTAGGTATTACAGACCCGACGCTTTTCCGCGACGAATTCCTTTTCGATTGCGTATTGCGCGTGGCCACGCAGTCGAACTTTCTGTGGTCCTTCGTTCGCCTCGATCCGCATTACCCGCAGAAGCTGTCCGGGGAAAAGATGGTGGTACTGCCGGGGTACGATACGATGGACGCCGCCGCGCAGTGCCTGCTCCTGGAGTTCGTACGTTCCGGCGGGCGGCTGCTGGTGCTCGGGTGGCTGCCGCGGTGGGATCTCCTGCTGCGGCCCTGCACCGTGCTGGCCGAGGGCCTCGGGATACGGGTTGGGGAACAGCGTGGACCGGATCGAGTCCGTAGCGCGGGAATCAGCGACTTGCCGGTGACGATGTCGCGTCCCCTGGCCGTGTCAGGGCGGTGTCGGGTTACGGCGACAGGTCGGGGTGGAGACGTGGTGGGTATACAGAAACAATGTGGCCGTGGCCGAGTCGGCGTGCTTTCCTGCATGTTCCGGTACGTTTCCGACGACCACGCCGCGCTTGTGCGGCAGCATATCGCCGGTCTGCTGCCGCAGCGGCCGCCGGTAGCCGTCGCGGGAGATCTCCAGGCGGATTTTAGGTGTTCCCCGGACGCGTCGTATCTATTGGTGGGAAACGTCCACCGGGAACCGAGGTCGGCACGGATACGCGTGAGGATATCGGATCGTCCGCGCAAATACGTTGATCTGGGCGAGATAGAGTTGGAGGGCTCGGGCGGACGGATCCTTCCCATTGCTCTGCGCCTGACGGACGAGTTGCGACTGGTATACGCGACCGCCGAGCTGGTGCGGGTGGATGCCACCCGGGACCGGGTAGTCATGGTTTTCCGCGGGTCGTGGCCGAGTCCCCTGGTATTCTCCGTGGAGAGCCGTCGTGTACCGCGGGCCGAGGCTCACGGGCAACCGGTACCCCTGGAGCGCGCGGGTACCCGCTGGATCCTCAGGCTCCCGGCCACGGAAGAGGATACGGCGGTGACAGTGTGGCTGGCCCCGCGGCGTCGTTTGACGGGTTCGGCAGGTGCGCGAGGGAAGCAAGCCGTCTGGCGGAGAAAGACGGGTGCGGGGAGGCGCACAAGCTCCTCCGGTCAGCGCACGAGTCCTTGGGGCGGGGGTTCCGTTGATGCGAGGCTCCCGGAATAGGCTTGCAATCGTGTGCCGGAGGGTTATTTTCATGGGAAGTTCAAGGTTGCGGGGTGGAGCAGCCAGGTAGCTCGTCAGGCTCATAACC
>DTYT01000278.1 GCA_012961745.1 Kiritimatiellia bacterium
AAGACACTCCAACTGGATCCTGCCGCCGTCACCGCGGGACATTGAAGATTCATCCCCACCCACATTACGGGGTTGGGGCTGGCTAGCCGACCGGGTCCTCTCCCTTCAGCAAGAGGCCCCCCCAGCACACGTTGAAGACGCGGCCGCTTCCGAGAACGACGCCCCCGAGTTGCCGCCTCTGCTGGGGAGTTCTCGTGACCTCGAAACACTGCGCCCCCTGGGCCTGCTGGTACCTGAGACCGACGAGGAGCCTTTCAGTCCGCTGGAGGATGTGAAGCTGCTGCCGGAATCACGCATCGATGAAAACAATCCGCTGATCGGCGGCGCAGAAGAACTTGGGAAAGCGGGCAATCGCTCGCAGGAGGAAGGCAACCCGGCCCGCCAAAGGGAAGCCCGTTCCGGGTTCTCCGAGCTTCTCGCCGGTGAGGGCTCCCCGGACCCGCAATCCCCCACCGCCATCTCCGGGATGCCCTATCCGCATTCGGCACAGCAGCAGATGGCCGCCAGAAGGCTTCCTCAGACGGAAAAGACGCTCAAGAACGTGAAGAAAAGCCTTTTCGGCACGGCCGCCATCTCATCCCGCCCGGACAGGAAGCGAGATCTCTGGTTCCGTCCGACCGCCGACTTCCGACCGTCTGCCTTCAGCCCCCCCAGACACCACGAACCCACCGCGGGCAGGGACTTTCTTGATCTGCAGAGAACCCCCGCAACGCAGTCGGCCGCCGACCTGGGAACTTTCGGCAGCCACTCTTTCAACTCGTCCGCCACCCGCCTTCTCATTCCTGGATCACTGGCCTCCACCACCCCGGCGGTCGATCCGGGAACCCGCAGCGCTGCCCCGCGATCCCTCACCACACCCGCGCGAGTCTCCCCTGTCCAGGGATACCGTGCCAGGCGGAGCGGTGCCCCGTTGATCGACAAGTTCCTCGATCTGTCGGAACCGGAGTTCTGAACCCGTGTCCGGGTCTCCGCGGATGCGCCATCTCCCGGATTGAACCCCAGGGAGAAAAGCAGCGCTCAATCACTGGTCAAGACCTGCTCCGCCGCGCGGTTCCACGATAAGGCGATAGCGGTATTCCATCCCCTGGGGAACGTAGTTGGTGACCACGATCATCCCCCCGGTTCCCGGCAGCCGCACGCACCCGCGCAGCGGACGCCAGACCCCGCCCGGCGAGCGTGCGGGTGCAAACACCACGGTATAGTACACCTCCGGCCGCGACTCCCAAGCGATGACAACCCGGTTCCCTACTCGCGTGGTGGTCAGCGTGGTCCGCACCGCGCGATCGCTTACGATCTGCTCCGAAACGCAACCGCACCAGAGAAACACCAGCAGGCCGGATAGTGCCGCCGCCCGATGCTGACCGGAAGCTGGACGTGCCTGGCGCATCCTCCTCGGGCGAGTTACTTGAGCGGCGGCTCCTCAACCTCGCCGGCCGCGGTACCCGCGCCGGCTGGTTCTGCGACTTCCGGTCCATAATCCGGCCCGGCTTCCTCCTCTACAATGGATTCTGCACCCGACGCCTCCTCCGGCGCCGGTTCCGCTGAAACTCCCGGGGCGCCCAGCCCGGACCATCCCCCACCGCGATCTTCCTGCAGCCACGGAAGCACTTCCTCGGGTGCATGATCATACCAGCTCTTCCGGCGCAGCTCAGCGTTGCGATCGATCAGAGGCATGTTGTAGCGGGCGGAAAACCACTTCCAATCCGCGGCGCGGAATCTCAGGATCTGCCCCATCCCGTTGATGAGACCCGGGGTGTCGAGCGCGCGGAGGTTAAGTACCAGGGGACACCAGCGCGAGGCCTCAATCAGCTGCTCCGGCAGCAGCTCCGCTCCCCCCACCAGCACCGCCCTCGCCGGACGGACCCTCAGGAAACCGCCGTTCCGGTACTCGTCCAGCGTCAGATATGTCCAATCGCGCCCGTCCCATGCATGCAGCAACGGCCCTTCCTCTCCCCTGGGCTGGTAGGAAACCACGATCACCGGAAAGCGGCGCGCCATGTCGAAGGCCACCTGCAACACCGTGTAACGGGCTGGAACGACCATCATAGTCCAGCCGGACGGGCGAGGAGCCATTCCGGAAACCAGACCCGCCAGTAACGCGGCCGCCAATCCCAACCCCGCTCTGGAGCTAGCTCTCATCGGCCATCCCCCTGTTAGTGCGGACGCCATCACCGTAGCACCAGCCGGTAAACGATTTCAAGAAACAACAGCTCCGCCCGGGGGTGCTCCGTCCAAGCACGCCCGCCGGCAGACTTCGTACGCGCTGAAAACGATCCGATCCGGATCGCGGTCGAGGAACCGCCCAATAAACTCTTCCCATGCGATCCACTCGGGTGGATAACTTCTTCCCTCCACCGGCCGGTGGGGCGGCCCCCAGACGGCTTCCCAGGACGCCCGGTCACGGTAGATCCACACCGCTGCATAACGGCGGCGGCGATGACCCTTTATTCCTTTCAACAGCCAGCGATCCTCCAGACCGGGTACACGCGGTCGCCCGGCTTCCCAATAGCGTAGCACATCCCGTTCGAATTCAGCGGGATCCACTCCCGGACGCAACTCGTATTCATGAATGCTCACTATGCGGCCCACCCTATCTCTCCCGCGCCGACTACAATCCCAGGGACCGCTCCACTGCCTCCACATCCGGTTCCACTTGCAGCGGCTTGCCTACCGCGCGCTGTGTGCTGGCGACGTCCTTCAGCCCGCTGCCCGTGATCAGACACACTACCCGCGCCGACTTCTCCACCACGCCGGTATCCACCGCTTTCCGGAGACAAGCCCAAGTGACCGCCGCCGCCGGCTCGGCGAAGATGGCGGCCTTCCGCCCCAGCTCCGCGACCGCCTGGAGAATCATGTCGTCGTCAACCGTTACCGCGGCGCCTCCGCTTTCCATTATCGCCCTCACCGCCGCCACGCCGTCGCGCGGGCGGTCGACACAGATCGAATCCGCCACGGTGTGGGCTCCCCGGACGCACTCCAGCAGTCCGGGCAGCTCGCACCACACTTCCGCACCGCTTGTACCTCCGGCCCCCGAGCGTTCGATCTTCCACAGGGTCCGACTGACCGCGGCGCTGGTGGCCGCCTGTGCACACAGCAAGCGGGGCCGGCGCCGGATCAGGCCCATTGCGGCCATCTCCTCCAGCCCCTTGCCTACCGCACTGATGATGTTGCCGTCACCTACCGGTACCACAATCCAGTGGGGGGCCTCCCAGCGCAGTTGCTCGCATATCTCGTAGGCGACGGTCTTCTTTCCCTCCCGCGTGAACGGGTTGTATCCCGTATTGCGGTTGAACCAACCATGCTTCCCGGCCAGTTCCAGGCAAAGGTCAAACGCGTCATCGTACGATCCCCTGACCGCCACCACCCGGGCTCCGAAGACC
Source organism: Kiritimatiellia bacterium (assembly GCA_012961745.1). Classification (GTDB taxonomy): domain Bacteria; phylum Verrucomicrobiota; class Kiritimatiellia; order B70-G9; family B70-G9; genus B70-G9. The sequence goes on from DTYT01000278.1 coordinate 3,381, forward strand.
AGTAACTGGGCGATCTTGGCCTCCGGGGCCCCCGCAGGTACGAAGATGGTGCAGGGGGTACCCATAGCCGCGGCCATGCAGGCCATCGAGCTGCCGGCGTTCCCCGTGCTGGCGCCCGCCACCATGGAGACCCCGCGCGCCCGCGCCACTGCCAGGGCGACCGCACTGGCGCGATCCTTCAGGGAGCCGCTGGGATTCAGGCCGTCGTCCTTGAAGAAAAGCTCTGAGATCCCCACCGCCGCGGCCAGGCCGGGCCGCGCATAGAGCGGGGTCCCCCCCACCCTGAGAGGAGGAAACAAATGCTCACCCTGCACCGGCAGAACCGCGGCATAGCGCAGAATATCACTCCGTGCCCGGTCCGGGAAGCGGCCTTCCCGGACCTCCCTGCGCAGGTGTTCGGTCTCGTAGCGCACCAGCAGGTTGTTCCCGCATTTCGGGCAGAGGTAACCCTCATAGCCCACCGGCTGGGCAGCGCCGCAGGACACGCACTCCAAATATGCGAACCGCCACACGCGACCCTCCTTCCTTCAGGGAAGAATATGAGTGCCGGTTCTTCCCGCCAGCGCAGATTCCAGAAGATGCGGCTGGGTGATAATCACTTCGCTTCCTCCCGCCTCCAGAAATTCGATCGCCGCCTCTATCTTCGGCTTCATACTCCCGGGCGCGAAATGCCCCTGCAGCATGTACTCTCGTGCTTCGGCGACCGTCATGCGGTCGATGTCTTTCTGATCGGGCGCGCCGAAATTCAGCGCCACTTTATCCACCGCGGTGGTAATCACAAAAAGCTCCGCCTTCAGATTGCGGGCCAGCAGGCAGGAGGCACGGTCTTTGTCTATGACCGCCGCAACGCCGTGCAGCGTACCGTCCGGACTCCGCACCACCGGTATGCCGCCGCCCCCCACCGCCACCACGATGACCTTCTCCCTCAGGAGGGCCTCAATGACCGGCTCCTCGATGATCTCCAGGGGCCGGGGCGAAGGCACCACCCGGCGCCAGCCGCGCCCGGCGTCTTCACGCATCGCCCAACCGTCCCGCTGCATGTGCGACTCGGCATCCTCGCGCGAATAGAACGGACCGATCGGCTTACTGGGGTTGCGGAAGGCCGGATCGTTTCCATCCACGACCACCTGAGTGACCACTACTCCGACGGGGGTCGAATCGCCGCGCAGCCGGAGCTCGTTGGAGAGGGTCTGTGCGATCTGGTAACCGATGGCCCCCTGCGTGTCGGCCACGCAGCTTTCCAGGGGAACCTGATGCAGCACGTCCTTGGCCAGTTCGGAGCGGAGCAATATGAATCCCACCTGAGGGCCATTGCCGTGCGTGATGACGATCCGGTACCCTTGCTTCACCACCTCGGCTATGTGATGGCTGGTTTCACCCGCAGCCCGGTACTGATCCAGAACGCTCATGTGTCGCGAGTTCTTGATCAGGGAGTTTCCTCCGATAGCTATTACCGCCAGCCGCTCCATGGCCTGCCCCCTTCCTTTCCTTGCCTCTGACATGCGGTTGGCTTTCCCGCAACCGGATTGTACTCCCACCGGCCGCCGGCCACAACCGCTTTCGCTTCGGTCCGGCCGGCGAGACAGCGTTTGCATCCTGGCTGCGAATGGTTAGAATGCGCATAGACCGGGCTTTCCGTGAAAAGGGAATTCGTACATCTCCATTTTCATACCGCCTACAGTCTCCTCGACGGCGCATGCGCCATTTCACCCGCCATGGCCGCCGCTCAGAAAATGGGTATGCCGGCGCTGGCCATGACGGACCACGGCGTACTGTACGGGACCGTTGAGTTCTACACCAGCGCCCTCGCACACGGGATAAAGCCGATCATCGGCTGCGAGATCTACGTCGCTTGGGGCAGCCGCCGCGACCGCTCGCCGGATCAGCCCCCGGCGGCCCACCTGGTCCTGCTGGCAGCCAACGAGCAGGGGTACTACAATCTGGTGCGGCTGGTCACCGCCGCTCACCTGGAGGGCTACTACTACAAGCCCCGGATAGACAAGGAACTGCTCGCCCGGCTCTCGTCCGGACTGATCGGCTTGTCGGCCTGCTTGAAAGGCGAAGTGGCGGCCGCCCTTCTCCGAGACGACCTGAAGGCCGCCATACGGGCCGCCGGCACCTACGCCGACATCCTCGGTACCGGGAATTTCTACCTGGAGCTTGAGGACCACGGACTTGCCGAACAGCAAAAGGTCAACCGGATGCTGCCCGAGGTCGCCCGCCGCACCGGCCTGCCCCTGGTGGCCACCAACGACGTCCACTATCTGCGCCGCGAACACCATGAAGCGCATGACATCATGCTTTGCCTGCAGACCCAGACCGTCCGCAGCGATCCCAAGCGGATGCGTTACCGCAGCCAGGAATTCTACTTCAAGACCGCCGACGAGATGTGGGAGCTCTTCGCCGACTTCCCCGAATCCCTCCGCCACACACGGGAAATCGCCGAGCGCTGTAATCTCGAACTGGAACTTGACGGGCCCTTGCACTTCCCCGTCTTCAGGGTCCCTGAAGGAAGCAGCCAGCGAGGTTACCTGGAGGATCTCGCCCGCAAGGGGCTGCGCCGCCGTTATGGAATCGAGGATGCCGATCATCCGCGTGATGAACGCGAAAGGGCGATCTGCGAGCGGTTCTTCCACGAGCTGAACGTTATCGAGAGGACCGGCTTCATAAACTACTTCCTGGTAGTCTGGGATTTCGTCGATTTCGCACGTAACCACGGTATCCCGGTGGGGCCGGGACGGGGATCCGGCTGTGGAAGTCTGGTAGCATACGCACTGGGTATTACCGGCGTGGATCCCTTGAAGTACAACCTGATATTTGAGAGATTTCTCAATCCGGAACGAATCAGCCCGCCGGACTTCGACATCGACTTCTGCCAGCTCCGCCGCGACGAAGTGATCGATTATGTGCGCAACAAGTACCGCTCCGAGAGCGTCGCCCAAATCATCACCTTCGGCAGCCTTGGCGCCCGGACCCTGGTCCGCGACGTGGGGCGGGTGCTGGAGATCCCGTTCGCCGAGTGCGACCGTCTGGCGCGCATGATTCCGGAGGACCCCAACATCACCCTGCAACGCGCCTTGGAAGAAAGCCCCGATTTCCGTAACGCGGTGCGTCGCAATCCCCATGCCAAGACCATTCTGCAGCTGGCGCGCATTCTCGAAGGACTGCCGCGTCATGCCGGAACCCATGCCGCCGGGGTGGTGATTGCCGAAAAACCCCTGGTGGAAATAGTTCCCCTGGCTCGGGACAAGGAGCAGAACATCGTCACCCAGTTCGAGATGAAATCGCTGGAGAAGGTCGGGCTGCTGAAAATGGACTTTCTCGGCCTGAAAACCCTCACGGTCATCCAGAAGACGCTCGACAACATCGAACGTACCCGCGGAAAGAAGGTGGATATCGAGAATATCCCGATGGACGACCGGCCCACCTTCGACCTCCTCAACCGCGGAGATACCGTGGGCGTCTTCCAGGTTGAGAGCCGGGGTATGCGCGATCTGCTGCGAAGGATCGGCTTGAACTCCTTCCCGGATCTGATCGCCATGATAGCGCTCTTCCGACCCGGCCCCATGAACATGCTTGACGATTACGTCAACCGCAAGCATGGCAAGGTGCCCATCACCTACGACCACCCCCTGCTGGAGCCGATTCTCAAGGAAACCTACGGCGTCATGCTTTACCAGGAACAGGTCCAACAGGCGGCCAACGTCCTGGCCGGTTTCACCTTGGGCCAGGGCGATATCCTCCGGCGAGCCATGGGGAAAAAGAATCCCGAAGTCATGGGCGCTCAACGTGAACGCTTCATCAAAGGGTGCTGGGAAAAGAACCGGATACCCGCCGACCAGGCCGCGCGCATCTTCGAGCGGATGGAACGCTTCGCCGGCTACGGTTTCAATAAGTCACACAGTACGGCTTACGCCATACTTTCCTATCAGACCGCCTACCTCAAGGCCCACTACCCCGTCGAGTTCATGGCCGCCCTGATGACCAGTGAAATGGGAAACACCGACAAGCTTCCGGTGCTCATCGAGGAAGCCCGCAACATGGAAATCGCGGTACTGCCTCCGGATATCAACGAAAGCCTGCTCGAGTTCACACCGGTGGTCCCATACCAATCCCGCCACGGCCGCCAGTACGTGGGCGCCATCCGCTTCGGACTTGCCGGGGTCAAGAATGTCGGTGCCGCGGCGGTCGAGGCGATCCTCGCCGAACGCACCGCCAAGGGACCGTTCAAGGGGCTGATAGACTTCTGCGAGCGCATGGATTCACAGTTGGTGAACCGTAAAATTATTGAAAGTCTCATCAAATGTGGCTCGTTCGACTTCACCCATATCTCGCGCGGACGCCTCTTCCGGGGTCTGGACACCGCACTGGCACGGGCCGGGACCGCCCGCCGCGACCGCCGCAGCGGACAGGGACACCTGTTCGGAGACAGCCCGGAGGCAGGCCTCCTATACGATTCCTCCCTGCCCGAGGGGGCCCCCTGGAGTACCGCCGACATGCTCGCGGCAGAGCGCGATCTGCTGGGATTCTACGTCTCCGGCCATCCTCTGAAGGAATACGAGTGGATACTGGAAAACTTCGGCTTCACGCGCATCGCCAATACTTCCACCGTCGCCCCGGAAAGCATCGTACGGCTGGGAGGAATGGTGACCCGCCTGCAGCGGCGCACGACCCGCAAGACCCAGGAAAACATGGCCACCTTCCGCCTAGAAGGTATCGAAGGTGCAGTGGAAGTGGTCGTATTCCCTTCGGTCCACAAGAATTGCGGGGTCTACCTGAAGGAGAAGGCACCCGTGATGGTCACCGGCGAACTCCACACCCAAGAGGGGTTGCGGCTCAAGGCGGCCGAAATCCACCCCCTGCACGAAGCCCCCCAAAGGCTGGCTACGGCTGTCTATGTCCGCATCCCGGAGGCCTGGGTGGAGCAACACCGGCTCGCCGAATTGAAGAAAGTAATCGGGCGCTGCCGCGGCCCAACCCCGCTTTACTTCTGCATCGAATTTCTGCACGGCGAGAAAGTCTTTACCGACACCGACCGCAGCCATTCGGTCCGCGTCAGCGAGGAATTCGTCCGCTGCCTGGAACATCTCCTGGGTGAAGGATCGGTTTACGTGGAAGTAAAGCCCGTGGCCGCGGGTACGTCCTCCAACGCCAAGCGCGGCCGGAAAGTGGGCAATTCGGCATCCGGCTCCCGCACGCGCCGCTCCCGACGGGCGGCAAATGTACAGGGCTGAGGCGCTCCCCCATCCCTCTACCCGTCTCACCGCACTGATAGCCCGCGCATCCTCCACACCCAGCGGGGACATCCTGCCAGGATTACCTCTGGATGGTGCCGGCATGCTTTCTTCAAGAAGACCGCCGCCAGCCGTAACCGCTGGCCTCTCCCCCAGGGAATGCACCTTTGGGGGAAGCATTCCCATACCCTGTCTGCGCTAACTGCTTGAGAGCAAAGGACTTATTTTTGGGGAATATTGCCCTTGTCAACCACAACATATGGCACTATTTTGCGGTAGGAAATGCCTGAAAACCCAATATGTAGTGACCCCTTAACCGTCGAACCCCGGCGGCGGCCCGGGCAGGTCGGGAGGAGAAACGATGGCGAAGACCGCGTCAACATCCGGTTCTGAAAAGGTGATGGGTGGCTCCCTTTCCGGTTGCAGCATCGTTCGCGGTGATGATGGCAAGGCACTCCGATTCCGGCGGCTGTTCAGCTCCGCAGGCTGTTCGCCTTTTGACACGGTCAAGTGGGTGCGGCGCCGCGCCCGCATCGCCGATGACAAAGGAAAGGTGATTTTCGAACAGGACGGTGTTGAGGTCCCTGAATTCTGGTCGCAACTGGCCACCAACATCGTGGCCTCCAAGTACCTCTATGGCGAGATCGGCACCCCGCAGCGGGAACACTCGCTGCGCCGGTTGATTCACCGTGTGGCACGAACCATTGCCGACTGGGGGCTGAAGGATGGTTGCTTCGCCACCGCCGAAGACGCCGGGATATTCTACGACGAGCTCGCCTACTTGTGCCTGCACCAGTACGGAGCCTTCAATTCGCCGGTGTGGTTCAACTGTGGACTTTACCAGCAGTACGGCGTGGGCGCGGACAACAAACCCGGCTCCTACTATTTTGACAAGAAGGACCGGCAGATCCGGCAGGCGGCCACCCAGTATGAGCATCCTCAATGCTCGGCCTGTTTCATCCAGTCGGTGGAAGACACCATGGAAAGCATCATGGAGCTTGCCCGTAGCGAGGCCATGCTGTTCAAGTTCGGCAGCGGCACCGGCACCGACCTGTCCACGCTGCGCAGTTGCCGGGAACGACTTTCCGGCGGCGGGCGTCCCAGCGGTCCGCTTTCCTTTCTCCGTGTATACGACGCGATCGCCAGCGTCATAAAGTCCGGCGGGAAGACCCGGCGCGCCGCCAAGATGAATTCCCTCCAGTGCTGGCATCCTGATATCCGGGATTTCATATCGGCCAAGGCGGAGGAGGAAAGGAAGGCCCGGGCGCTGATCGCGGAAGGGTACGACGCTGATTTCAACGGGCCCGCCTATACGACGGTGGCCTTTCAAAACGAGAATCTCTCGGTCAGGGTCAGCGACGAATTCATGCAGGCGGTGCTCGAGGACCGCGAATGGCAGACCCATTGGGTCACTGATCCGGGCACGCCCGGCCCGAAGTACCGTGCCCGTGATCTGATGCGCTGGATCGCCGAGGGGACGTGGACATGTGGTGATCCGGGCTTGCAATATGACGACACCATAAACCGTTGGCACACCTGCAAGAGCTCGGGAAGAATCAATGCCAGCAACCCGTGCAGTGAATACATGTTCCTCGACAACAGCGCCTGCAATCTGGCGTCGCTGAACCTGTTGCGCTTCCTCGACGCGGAGGGAACTTTCGACCTCCGGCGTTTTGTGCACGCGGTGGAAATATTCGTTACGGCCCAGGAAATCATCGTGGACAACGCCAGTTACCCGACCCCCAAGATCGCCCTCAACAGCCATCTGTTTCGTCCGCTGGGCCTTGGCTACGCCAATCTGGGCGCTCTGATAATGACCCTCGGGTTGCCCTACGACAGCCAAGGGGGACGCTCACTGGCGGCGGGCATCACTGCGCTGATGCACTTCGCTGCCTATCGTCATTCGGCCCGCATGGCCGAAGCCCTGGGTGCCTTTCCCGAGTTCTCCAGGAACCGGCAGCCCATGCTGGAAGTCATCCGCATGCACCGGGAAGCCCTGGACGACATACCCGAAGGCTGTCCGCAGGAAATCCTCCGGGCGGCCGGAGGGCTGGCCGCGGAGGCGCTGGAAGCCGGCATTCGGTCCGGCTACCGCAACGCCCAGGTGACCCTCCTGGCGCCCACCGGCACCATCGGCTTCATGATGGACTGTGACACCACCGGCATCGAACCGGATATCGCCCTGGTGAAGTACAAGCAACTGGCGGGCGGCGGCATGCTCAAAATCGTCAACCAGAGTGTCTCTGCCGCCCTGCGGCGGCTGGGATACAGCGAAGAAGAAGTCAGCCGCATCCTGGATTACGTTGACCAGAACGATACGATCGAAGGCGCCCCGGGGCTCAAGAAGGAACACCTACCGGTGTTCGATTGCGCGTTCAAGCCGGCCAAAGGGACCCGGTTCATCCCATACATGGCCCATATCAGGATGATGGCCGCGGTACAGCCGTTTCTCTCCGGGGCGATCAGCAAGACCGTCAACATGCCTAGTTCAGCCACCGTGGAAGAGATAACCCAGGCATATATCGAGGGATGGAAACTGGGCCTGAAAGCGCTGGCGATCTATCGCGACGGCTGCAAGCAGAGTCAACCGGTGGTAACCGCAGAAAGCAATGACCACGGCCAAACCCGGCAGCTCCCTTCCCAGTCGGCGACTTCTCCGCGCCCCTTCCGCCGCCGCATGCCGCCCACCCGTCGTTCCCTAACGCACAAGTTCAGCGTCGGGGGACATGAGGGATACCTGACGGTGGGGCTGTACGAGGACGGATCCCCCGGAGAACTCTTCATCACCATGGCGAAGGAAGGCAGCACCATCGGCGGATTGATGGATTCTCTGGGCACCTGTGTCTCGCTGTGTCTGCAGTACGGCGTCCCGTTGCACGCTCTGGTCGACAAGTTCGCCCATACGCGCTTCGAGCCCAGCGGATTCACCAGCAATCCCAATATCCCTATCGCCAGCTCGCTGACCGATTATATTTTCCGCTGGCTGGGGCATACTTTCCTGAAGGACTATCCGGACGAAACGACCGGAAAGTCACCGGAAGGCCGGGAGGCCGAAGAGTGGGCCCGCAAGACCACCGCGACACCACCGGCAGCCCGCCAGGCCGGCAAGGAGACTCCAGGTAAGCCCGGTACCGGACAGGTTCCCGTAACGGCGACCATCACCGACGCGCCGATCTGCGATGTCTGCGGATCCATTACCATCCCCAACGGCTTCTGCTACCGGTGCCCCAACTGCGGACATTCGATCGGGTGCTCCTGAAGGCCGGCGGGCAGGTCCCCGCATGCGACCGGTGGTGCTCGGGGGGGGATTCGAACCCCCACAGCCTTTGACGGCTACTAGGCCCTCAACCTAGCGTGTCTGCCATTCCACCACCCGAGCGCGGCACCCTAACATATCCAGCCCCTTTACCTCCCGCAAGGATCATTTGCGGCGCGCCGGACTCTGGCTGGACTTCGGGATCGCCGGCCGATAGCATCTCCGGCATGAAGGTCATCCTGGCAAGCCGGAATCCGGACAAGCTGCGGGAGATGCAGTCTGTGCTAGCCTTCCCGGGCATCGAGTTCCTCCCGGTGAGGGCATTGCCCGGGGTTCCCGAGGTGGTAGAGGATGGAGACACCCTCGAGGCCAACGCCGTCAAGAAAGCCCGCATCACCGCCCAGATCACCGGCTCCTGGGCGCTTGCCGACGACTCCGGTCTCGAAGTCTACGCGTTGAACATGAAGCCCGGTGTCCATTCAGCCCGTTTTGCCGGCAAACACGGGGACTACGCCGCCAACAACCGCAAGCTGCTGGAACTACTTCGCAACGTCGCCGACCGCCGCGCCCGCTTCCGATGCGTTATCGCCCTTTCGAGTCCCGCTGGGCGCTGCCGCACGGTGGAAGGCATTTGTGCCGGTTGCATCGCAGATGCCCCCCGCGGTCCGCACGGCTTCGGATACGACCCCGTCTTTATTCCCGAGGGGCACCTGAAAACCTTCGCGGAAATGACTCCGGCCGAGAAAAACCGCCTCTCCCACCGTTTCCGCGCCGCCCGGGCCGCCCGGCGCGCCTGGCACTCCCTCCTGAGCGGCCCGAACTTGCCGGACTGGCCGGACTGAAGCAAGGCGACCCGTCCCGGTCCAGGGGGCTATCCCTCCCGCAAGGTCTTCAGCATGCGCCTGAGCTTTTCCAGTGCCTGGTCTTCGATCTGTTTGATACGCGCCCGCGTCAGGTTCAACTCCCTGCCCGTCTCTTCCAACGTTCTGCCGTCCATGAATCTCAAGTACATTATGTAGCGCATCCGCGCGGGTAGGCGATCGATCGCATCCCACACCTCGGCCCGCTGCGCGGCATCCGAGGCATCTTCGATGCTGCGATCCTCAAGGACGTTGTACAGGGAACCTGCCTCCTCGCCACTCATCGCCGCGTCCAGCGAAAGGGGCTGCGCCGGCCGTTGCTCCCACTGTTTCAACAGCTTGCGAAGCCGGCCGACATGCTGGGGGCGATCGTCCATCAGGCGGGCTAGCTCTTCGTCGTCCGGCGTCTTCGCACCTCTCTCACGGAAGGAATCCATGATCCCTTTCAAGGCCGCCATCTCACTGGTCATCACTACCGGCAGCGCCCCGGATCGGACCATGTCACGGAAGTAATTGAGCAGGCGGTTGCGTACCGCCCGCACTGCATAGGCATAGAAAGGTACTCCGCGTGTAAAGTCGAACTTGCGAATAGCGTGTGAAAGGGCCTTGGCGCCTTCCTGCAGAAAGTCCGCCAGCCACATCGACCCGATCCAGAAGAACGGCTTCACGCACGCCACAACCAGCCGCCGGTTGGCGATGAAAAGCTCCTCTTCCGCGGCTTCGATTTCGGATACCAGGCGCCGGGCCTTAATCAAGGCTGCCCTCACCGCAGCGGTATTGCGGTACCGGGCCCCTGCCAGCTTCTGAATCTGGTAGGCGCACCAGTGCATCTCCTTGAACAACTGCACCACATCCCGGTTGTCGAGCACGTCCACCACGCCGCGGTCAGTGAGAAAGCGACCGATAGCCTGCAAGTCCGGACTGATCCTCACATAGATTCTGCGCTGCCGGATCCGGCGCGGGCGGTATTTCTTCCTCTTGAACTCCGGGGTGACCACCACCTCAAACGGCAGAGCCGCCGCCAACGCGATCAGTTCGTCCCGGTAACGGCTTCCGGCAGGGGTCAACGCGGGATGACGACCGTCGACTTTCTCAGACTGATTCATCGGTCCGCCTCGTCATACCCCGTGCGCCCCCGCACAAGTCTGCAGTCCCCCCCAACCCCTGTCAATGCAGCCGTGCCGCGCGGATCTCCCGGCGCGCTACGAGGCAGTACTCGGCCAGAGCCCGAAGCCCCGTTGGACCGGTCGCGCGATGCAGTAAGTCCAGCGCCGGCAGGAAATAGCGGGCGAATTGTTCGAGCCCGCTTGTCCGCGAAAAACGGCCAAAAGCCGCAAGCGCCTGCGCCGTGCGTTGTACCACCGCCCACCAGAAAACCTCGCTTGCCACATCCAGCCCGGCCGTCCTGGTGCAGGTACGGTAGTATTCCAGTAGGCGTACCCTGACCTGCGCGGGCATCCGGACATAGGGATCGCAGAGTAAAGAAGCCAAATCGTAAGCAGCCGGACCGGACCGCATACCCTGGAAATCCAGCAGGACAACTCTTCCGTCAGCGGTGATGCGGATGTTGCTGGACTGGAAATCGCGATGAACCAGTACCGGCGGGCACCGCAGGAGAACCCCGGAGGCACGAGACAGATCACGGAATGCCGCGGCAGCGAGCGATTTGGGTGGTGTCCGCAGGTGCGCCGCAAAGTTGATCCGGAAAAGTTCGCGCTCGGACCGCAGCAGCTCGGCGTCCAGCGGAGGATTGCGCGGTAGCCTGCAGCGATGCAGTCGCTTCAACCCATCCAGATGGAGCCTCACCATTTGGTCCAGCACCCGGCGGTAGACCCCCTCCGCGTGTCTCCAGTCGGCCGGGGTACCTTCGAGCAACTGTCGGAGGTCTCGTCCGCGGACATATTCCAGAAAGACTACCCTGTCCCGGGCACTGTGCCACAGTATGGCCGGAACCGAAATGTTCAGTGAACGGAGAAAGCGGCCATAGTCTGCAAGATGGCAGTTCTCCCGGCGCGCGGACCCGTACCGCACCAGCATTATCTCCCTGCCCCGATACACGAGCTTGAATAGCCGCCGATCCGATCCCCGCGGCGGGAAGACCTGCACCGCGGTATGCTCAACCTGCCATCCCCAGCGGCGCAGAACCCCCAGTTCACGAGCCGTCAGCACATCCCGCGCCGCGACCACCAGCCCGCTGACACGGCCGCCGACCACCGTGCCCGGACCCACCAATGCTTCGACCACCCGCGCGCCCCGCTCGATGCGGCATCCCGGCAGCAACACCGAATCCCGAATCCGGGCACCGTCGACCACCTGGACAGCCCCTTCCATGGTGACTGCTCCCGCCATTCCAATTGCGCAACGGCCAGGCCGCCGCCCCGCAGCCCCCGCCGCCACGGTGCCGCGCACGCGCTTCTGCGCCTCCAGATACGCTTCGGGAGTGCCCAAGTCCGCCCACTGCAGTCTCCGGGGCACGACTGCGCGGACCTGCCACCCGCAACGCATGGCGCGCTCAAGCACGGTCACCAGCGACTCGTAGCGCGGCGGCTGGCTCACGAATTGCAGGATCCGTGGCGTGGCCAAGTAAAGTCCAGTGAAGGTCGCCGCTCCGGGATCGGTAATCGTCTCATTGCGAAGCGATTGCACATATCCGGTCTCGTCCAGGAGCAGGCTCCGCGGCCCCCGACCCCGGGTGGCCAGCAGCACGACCAGGCAATCATCTGAGAGAGCCTCCCTCAGCTCGCGCGGCGACACCCGCACCATGATATCCCCGTTCACCACCCAGAAGAGGCCGTCCCCCAACAGACCGGCGGCCCCCGCCAGAGCACCGCCGGTTCCCAGAATCCGCGGCTCGTAGTTCAGGTTCACGCGCACGCCGTAGTGGTCCATCCGGCAAACGGCAGCGATAATCAGTTCCGCGCGGTGATGGCAGTTGATCACCACATCCCGCACCCCCCAGCGAGCCAGCATCTCCAGGCGCCGTTCGAGTATCGGACGGCCCCACAACGGCAGCAGCGGCTTGGGAACCCACCGGCTAAGGGGACTCATTCGCTCGCCGAAGCCCGCCGCCAGGATCATGGCCTTGCGCGGACGTTCTTTCTCCACCCTACGGGGCATTCCGGCCCCAGTCTATCACAGCCCAATTTGCGAGGTAACGCCGGAAAGCACCGCGCAAAAGTGGCGTCACCGCGACCCTTCCTGGAACCCCCAGCACGAAGGGGACCTCATCGTGGCGGCGCCCGCCGCGGTTGCCATACCGACCGGTTTTCCTGGGGCACCCGACAGCCGGCGACGATCTCCAGCAGCCGCCGCAGGCGCATATCCACCGGTCCGTGGGGCAGACGGGGAAGACGGCGTGCGTGCTTTATCACTTCCCTTCCCCGCCGCATTATCACGCGCTCGTCCCGTACCTGTATGCTCTCAATCCGCCGGCCGGCCGCCGTGATCCGGACTTCGGCCAATATCAGCAGGTTCTCCGCCGCGGGGGGCAGAGGCCCGAACCGATCGCGCCATTCCCGCCGGAGCCTCCCAATCTCGCCTGGAGAGACCGCAGAAGCCAGCCGGCGGTACATTTCGAGCCGCAGCCGTTCGTCCTCGACATATTCATGGGGAATAGCGGCCGCCCGATCGCCGGCCCGCGGCGAAACGTCCACGAAATCCAGCATGATCTGCACTGAAACCAGGGGCGGAACCCGTTCACCTTTCAGCCGGGCCACTTCCCGGCGCAGCAACTGGCAATAGAGTTCAAAGCCTACCGCGGCGATATGGCCGCTCTGCTCGCGGCCCAGCAGGTTGCCGGCGCCGCGGATCTCCAGATCCCGCATGGCCAACTTCAATCCCGCCCCCAGAGCCGTATGGCGCTTGAGGGTACGGATACGGCGCCGCGCGGTGTGAAACAGCCGGCCGTGGCGCGGCAGCAGAAGGTAGGCGTATGCCTGGTGACGGTAGCGGCCTACCCGGCCGCGCAGTTGGTAGAGATCCGCCATACCGAAACGATCCGCGCGGTCTATCAGAATCGTGTTCACGTTGGGAATGTCCACACCGCTCTCAATGATCGTGGTACAGACCAGTACATCCGTCTGGCGCCCCACGAACCGGTGCATAACTTCGGCCAACTCCTTTTCATCCATGCGGCCGTGAGCCACCGCGATCCGGGCCGCGGGGACCAGCTCCCGGAGCCGACCGGCCACCCGCTCGATCGTAGCCACCCGGTTGTGGAGGTAGTAAACCTGCCCCCCGCGGTTCAGCTCGCGGAGAATCGCCCGCCGCACAACGCCCTCGTCATACTCGGTCACGATGGTCTCCACCGGAAGTCGATCTTGGGGCGGGGTCAGGATCACGCTCATATCCCGGACACCGGTGAGACTCAGGTAAAGGGTGCGGGGAATGGGTGTGGCGCTGAGGGTCAGGACGTCGACCAATGCCCGCATCTGCTTGAGACGCTCCTTGTGCTCTACGCCGAAGCGCTGCTCCTCGTCCACGACTACCAGACCCAAATCATGGAAAGCCACGTCGGGTTGCAGCAGGCGGTGGGTGCCGATGACGACGTCAATCCCACCCGCGGCAAGCGCTGCTATTATCCTTTTCTGCTCAGGCGGAGACCGGAATCGGCTGAGCATCTCGATGACTACGGGGTAGGCCGCCATGCGCTGTCGGAACGTGTCGTAGTGCTGCTGCGCCAATACCGTGGTGGGGACCAGCACGGCGACCTGCTTGCCATCCAGCACCGCCTTGAACGCCGCCCGCGTGGCCACCTCGGTCTTGCC
>DTYT01000279.1 GCA_012961745.1 Kiritimatiellia bacterium
ATTTGCAGCGGGAATACAGCTGGACGCTGATCGGGCTGACGACGTATTTGCCGACCAGCGCCGAATGGACGGCCGCCGACGGTGCGACCTGGAGCATTGAACGGCTGGTTGCGATTGAAGCGGAACAGGATCTGGGTGCCAGCGCCTGTGGCGGCACGCATCGGTTGATCGGGATGTCGATGGCGTTGAACCAGCACCTTGCCGAGGGTGGAAAGATCGAGGGCGTCTGGCAGGACGCCGACCGGCGGATCCGGGAGTACCAGGAGGAGATCCGGCAGAAGATCAAGGACATGTACGGCCTGGAGAGGGTGCCCGACGAGATCGAGGACTACATCCAGGCCGCTGCCGCCGGTCGAAGCAGCGGCGGAGGTGGCTGAGCTGGGGGTAGGGCGGACCTACGTGGTACAGAAGGGCGATACGCTTTCCGCCATTGCCAAGAGATTCGGGGTGAGCGTGCAGGAGATAGTGGAGTTGAACGATATATCGAACCCCAACCTGATTCGTGCGGGGCAGGAACTTACTCTACCCGCTTATGCAACGGGAGTGCCCGCGGCACCGCAGAAGGCTGCAATGCCGCCGCCGCGCGCGCGGGAGCTCACGGAGGGGGGGGTCTATGAGGTCCAGCGGGGAGACACCCTCAGCGAGCTGGCGGTACGTTTCAACACGACGGTGCGGGCCATCAAGGCCGCCAATAGCCTGAGCAGCGATCTGATCCGCGTGGGGCAGAAACTGGTGATCCCGGGCTTATCCCCGCAGTCTGAGCGTCCGGTGGTGGAGAGTCGGGGCGAAACGCCGCCAGCGGCGCCGGCAGCCGCGCCGGCCTCGGTGGCGACGGCTGACGCGGAGAGTGCTCCAAGTGGATCCGTTTCGGTTGCCGGTCCGGAGGAAGAGAAAGTTGCCCCCCCCAAAACCACCCCCTCGTCTCTGGAAAGACCGTACCTCTACACAGTGACCGAGGGCGATACGCTTGATTCGGTGGCGCGCATGTTCGGTGTCCTCAAGGAAGAATTGATAAGGGCGAACAACCTCTCCGCTGACGTGGAGTTGTATGCGGGCCAGAAACTCATCATACCTACGCAGGCGTTCTAGTAGCGTACGGTGGGCGGCGGGTTGCACCGCGCGGGGGGGTGAGCATCGGCGGTACCCGGATGGCGAGCAGGGGGCAGTGCGCCTTATGTGCCGGATGTCGGGTGAGACGCGCGCATGGGTAGAACCGCCAGTCTTCTTATCGCAGTTGTTCTGATTCTTCTTGCGCTGGGCATTGTAATGCTGGCCAGCACCAGCGCTGCGGCGGCATCGGCACGGGGGGGCGGGCCGTTGCTCTATGTGCAGCGGCAGGCGGTGTGGATCCTGATCGGCGCGGGATTGGCCGGTCTGGTCGCAAGGATGGACTACCACTGGTGGGGGCGTCCGCCGGTTCCGGTTCTTCTGGTAGGAATCTCCTATGTGCTCCTCTCGCTGGTGCTGGTCGCAGGGATGGCGGCCAAGGGCAGCGTTCGGTGGTTGCGGCTGGGATGGTTCGGATTCCAGCCGTCGGAGCCGGCCCGGTTCGCAGTTATCGTGTTCATTGCGTGGTGGATGAGTCGGCTGCGGAGACGGGATGGCGATCTCTGGCGGGGATTGATGGTCCCCGCGGCGGTAACCGGCGGTATAGTCTTGCTGGTGTTCGTCGAGCCGGACTTCGGCTCCAGCATGATCCTGGCGTCGCTGGTGTTGCTCATGCTGTTCCTGGGAGGAGCCCGACTTCTGTACCTGGGGGCCGGTGCGGTGGTGGGTTCGGGTCTTTTTGGTCTGGCCATTCTGCATAATCCGGAGCGAATGCGGCGGATCCTAGCGTTTCTTAACCCCGAGAAATACGCGCGCTCTGAGGCCTTCCAGCTGGTTAATGCGATCTACGCGTTCGTGATCGGAGGCGCAATGGGGGCGGGACTTGGTGAAAGCATTCAGAAGCAGTATTACCTTCCTGAGGCGCATACCGATTTCATCTTTGCGATCATAGGCGAGGAGCTCGGCCTCGTTGGTTCTCTGTTGGTCCTCGCGTTGTATGCCGCCCTTTTCCTGCTCGGGGCGCGCATCGCCAGCCGCGCGAGGGACCGGTTCGGACGTTTATTGGGGTGGGGGATCGTGCTTTCTTTGACGATTCAGGCCCTGGTCAACATTGCCGTGGTGACTGGGTGTCTTCCCACCAAGGGGCTGCCGTTGCCGTTTGTGAGTTACGGGGGTTCCAATATGGCGATATCGTTGTTGATGGTAGGCGTTCTGACGAATATTGCTTTGAGGGCAGGTTCTGTCAGGGGGCAAGGGCTCCTTCGTGATGCAATGCGCGAGGTATGATATCTCCTTCCGCTACTGGGCGGGGTTGACAGAATCCTGGGCGTGCTAGTAGATTACGCGGGGCGGGGTTTTCCGCGGATCGCGAGACCGGCGGCAGGCATAGTTCACGCCGGCCGCGGATTGAGCTCATGCGGATTCTGAGTAATATGCGCGCCGAGTTGGCATATGTTCTGATCAACCCGTATACGATCAGCAAGTCGAGAACCGGCGGGGTGCTGGGAAGGATAATCGCATGGACTCAGCTTGATCTGGTTGGAGCGCGCATGTTCGGGCCCGGGAAGGAGCTGGTGGAGGCGTATGCGCAGCTGGTGGAAGCGGATCCCGGTCTCCGCCCGGACGAAGCGGTCAATCTTTCCCGGTATGTGCGCCGGGCGTATGCTCCGGCTTCCGATGGTCGCCGCCGCCGCGTGATGATGCTGGTATTTGCGGGAGAGGGGGCGGTTGAGAAAATACGCCGGGTGGCCGGTAGCGTGCGCCATAACACCGAGTCTGCCCGGACGGTGCGCGACATCTACGGGGATTTCATCGTGGATGATAAGGGGGAGGTGGTTTACATCGAGCCCGCCATCATGGTGGGAGAATCGCCGGAGGCTGCGGAGAAAGGATTGAAGCTGTGGGCGGCGTTCAGCGAGAGCGACGGGGGGATGATCGAGAACACGGTGGACCTTCCCCGCGGTCAACCGCCGGAGAAGACATTGGTGCTGATCAAACCGGACAATTTCCGCGAACCCAGCGTGAGGCCAGGAAGTATTATCGATATATTTTCCGGTTCAGGTCTCCGGATAATCTGCGCTAAAGTACATCGCATGAGCGTGGCCGAGGCGATGCAGTTTTACGCTCCGGTACGGGATGTCCTGGAGAAAAGGCTCCGGGATGGGGTGAAACAAAGGGCTGCGGTGTGCCTGCAGCAGGAGTTCGGCTTGCGCGTCGCAGGGGATGTCGCGCAGCGTATTTCAGAGGTGCTCACGCCAGTCTACGCGGAGTGGCAGTTCAACCAAATTGTTCATTTCATGACGGGCGTATGGCCGGCGGACTGTGCGGCCGAGAGGCGGCGTGAGCCGGGAAAGGAAAGGTGTCTTGCCTTGGTTTATGCGGGGAAGAGTGCGGTCAACGTAATCCGTGACATTCTGGGCCCAACCGATCCGAAGAGTGCGCGTCCGGGCTCGGTGCGCAGGCAGTTCGGCAGGGATGTGATGGTGAATGCCGCACATGCTTCTGACAGTCCCGCGAGGGCCCAACAGGAGATGGAGATTATTCGCGTGGCTGAAGACACTATCCGGTCACTGGTGGAAAGGGCTTACGGGCCGGTTGTGTAGCTCCCGGATCGCGACATGGCGGCGTCGGCAGACAGATTCAATCCCCGAACCGGCAATATTCCGGCCTCCGCCACTTTGGAAATCAGCGCCCGGGTGCGCAAGCTGCGTGCAGGCGGCAGGCAAGTGCTCGCTCTCACGGCAGGTGAGCCGGACTTTGATACCCCGGAACCGATCAAGGAAGCGGCTATCGCGGCGCTTCGCAGCGGTATCACGAAATACTCCCCGGTGGCGGGATATCCGG
Organism: Kiritimatiellia bacterium; assembly: GCA_012961745.1. Classification (GTDB taxonomy): domain Bacteria; phylum Verrucomicrobiota; class Kiritimatiellia; order B70-G9; family B70-G9; genus B70-G9. The sequence continues at coordinate 3,892 of DTYT01000279.1, forward strand.
AACTGAGGGAAGCGATCTGTCGGAAGCTGCACCGAGAGAACGGCCTGGAATACGACCCGTCCCAGATCGTGGTGAGCAATGGAGCCAAGCACAGCCTTTCCAATGTGATCAGTGTCCTGGTCCGCGACGGCGACGAGGTTCTTATTCCCAGTCCCTACTGGCTGAGCTACCCGGCGATGGTCCGGATAGCCGGAGGGGTCTGCCGCTTCATCGAGACCGATTCACGTACACGGTTCAAACTCACGGCCGAAGCATTACAATCTGCGGTCAGTCCGCGCAGCCGGGTACTTATCCTGAACTCGCCCGCTAATCCCACCGGTGCGGTATACACCCGCACGGAACTGGAAGCACTCGCCGAGGTGATACTCGAACGGGGCCTCACAGTGATCTCCGACGAGGTCTATGAGAAGATCGTTTTTGAAGGGAGCGTACATTACAGCATCGCGTCTCTGGGCGGGGAGATCAAGAAGCGCACCGTGGTGGTGAATGGGTTTAGCAAGACTTTTGCCATGACCGGCTGGCGTCTGGGATATCTCGCTGCGGAGAAGGATATTGCGCAGGCAGTCGCGAATCTGCAAAGCCAAAGCACCTCCGGTCCGAATTCGTTCGCTCAGTATGGCGCCATGGCGGCACTGAAGCTACCGGCCGCCATCGTTTCTTCCATGGTCAAAGCGTATTCTCGACGACGGCAGATTCTAATCCGTGCCCTTGGGAACGCAGCCCGGGTGGGGCTGTTGCCGCCGGAGGGCAGCTTTTACGGCTGGGTGGACGTCTCCGCCACGGGTCTTCCGGCGACTGATTTCTGCATTCGGCTGCTGGAGGAAAAGGACACGGCGGTAATCCCGGGCGAACCGTTCGGCGGGCCCCAGCACGTGCGGCTTTCGTTTGCCTGTGATGACCGGACGCTGCGAGAAGGCTGCACCCGCCTGATGGCACTCTGCCAGGAACTGACCGGTTGAATCCCTGGTTTGGGGTTGCGCCGGGACGCAATATGGGTTAACTAATTGCCGGACGCTTAGCTCAGTTGGCAGAGCAGCGGACTCTTAATCCGCGGGTCCAGGGTTCGAGCCCCTGAGCGTCCACCAGCAGATCAGTCTCTCCGAAGTCCCGTCCTTGCTGCTGACGACGTTTTGTCCTAGGCTGTGGGAACGGGCGGGCGAGTGGCGGAACCGGCAGACGCGCAGGATTTAGGATCCTGTCCCCATATGGGGGTGCGGGTTCGACTCCCGCCTC
>DTYT01000280.1 GCA_012961745.1 Kiritimatiellia bacterium
GGAGCCGGTTCGCCGCCCCCACCGCCCGCCTTAGGGCCGCAGTCACACTCCCCTCGGTGGTCCAGAACGCCTGAGCCGCCAGGGCCACCGCCAGCCCGCCCACTCCCAGACCGGCAATGATCGAAGTCAGCGGCTTGTCACTCAAAGTCTGAGCGATCTGCACCAGTACCAGGATCACGATGGTTATCCGCAGGCTCTTCCGCACCATGGGTACCAGCATGTCGTCCATCCGGCTGCGTGTTTTCGCAGCCAGCCGCCCCAAACCGAAGTCGATCACGTCCACCAGATGGAAAGCCAGGTACCCGACGGCGAACGTAACCAGCACGGCTACCGCGGTCGCCGCGGTCCCGGCAAAGCGCTCGGCTAGCACCAGGAATTGAAACCCGATATTCAACCCCCCGGCGAACACCAGCGGAGCAAGCCCCCGCCCGGCACTCTCCAGGGCCACCGCCCCCATTTCCTTCCCGCGCTGCCGCTGCCACCGCGCCAGGCGCGCACCGTACATGCGCAGCAGCCGTCCGACAATCAGCGATCCCAATAAAACGATAAACAGCCAGGCGATGCGCCACACCTCGTTGCCCGCGATCTTGAAGTTCACCCACTCGGAGACCATGACCGCTCACCCTCCTTCCGCGGTTTCATCATACTCGTCTCTCAACCCGACCGACGCCACCTTCTCGCGAAGGGTCGGGCCAGCACCCTACCCGGCTCAGCGCAACCCCAACGCCTCGCGTACGGCTCTGGAAAGCTCACCCTCCCTCACGTCACGCGCCGTGATCACGCCCCTGCGGTTCACAACTGCGTTACCCCATTCACCGAAGAGCCCGAACCGAGCCGCTGCTTTCCTTCCGCCATAGACCAGCGGCCAGCGCACGCCCATCCGGCGAAGCTGCCCGACTTCCGGACCCGGACTAGTGGCATAGCACACCGAGAGAATATCAAGTCCCTGCGAGTGGTACCGGTCGTATGCCGCAATCAGCCGCTGGAAATGCCGGCGCCATCCAGCCCATCCGGGCTGCCAGAACTCGACCACCAACACCCGCCCGATATATTCTTCCCGGGTATGCCGCCGGCCAGCCAGATCCACCACCCCCAACGGGGGGCATGGCGATCCTACCCCCGCCATGGATTCCTTGAGATACCTCCCCATGGCAGTCACCGTGAGCGATTCGCTGCCCCTCGCCCTCGGCCGAGTTACTTTCAACGGGATCTCCCGGCCCCATCCCCCACTGTAGGGGTAATCCTCCCCGTCATACTGCGGAGATTGTACGAATTCCGTGATCAGCTCCCGTATGCGGGCCCGGTCACCGCACTGGGCGAGATAACGAGCCAAGGCTGCATAAACCGGCCGCAGGTCGGGACTCCGCAAACCTCCATATCTGCGGCGGACGCCTTCCAGCAATTCCACCGCCGCCTGCGGATCTGCCAGCCGGCGGGCGAGCACGCGCGCCTGCACCAGCCTGACGCGCACTTCCGCATCCAGGCGGCCGGCATCCGCCAGATCCCGCGCCAGTTCGTCAAGCCGCGTGTTCAGCCGGCTCCATTCCCCGGCAGGGGCGCCGCTGCGGGCCAGCGCCTGCACCTTACTGAGCTGGGTGTTCATCTCCGCTTCCAGGTCCCGGCGCTCGCCCGGCTCCGCGCCGGTCACCAGCAGCAATATCACGGCGGTTGTGAGGATCGCCGATCTCATGGCACCCCCCTTTGGGCCAATTCCAGCACGCGACGCCCCAGACTTCTATTAGACGATATTGCGCCCCCGATGTCCATCCGCCGGAATCAACGGAAAATCCCTACCCTTAAGCACAAGTCCGCCTGCACCCGCCTATTGGACCGCGGATCATGCCCGTCCGGTACCCTGCTTCGGCCCGGACGCCAATCTCACGGCAACCGGTCGCGCCGCAACACACGCTCCAGCCGGCGCCACGCCGCCAGCTTTTCGCCGTATGGCATATAGCGGTTGGCGGGACTCGTGGACGGTAGCTTCTCCACCGTGACCGACCGGATTTGCGGCGCCAACCCGGGAACCAGGTGGCGCACGAAAAGCTCGTAAGCCAAAGACCCATTACAGAAAACCACCGCGATTGCCGGGTGCCGCCGAAACAGGGCGAGCAAGTCGTTGAGCTCCAGATCCCGGCGCCGTACATTCCGGTCGAGGCTGCCCGGCCGGCGGCAGCCGGCCAGTACGTCCCACAGCCCGACCCCCAGCCGATTGAGCCTCCGCAGTCGCTCCCGGTA
>DTYT01000281.1 GCA_012961745.1 Kiritimatiellia bacterium
CTGCGGATCACTCTTTTCAGCGGGCGGGCGGTTTGCATCTCCACTACCAGAGGCCGGCCCACCGGCCAGCCGTCCATGTCGGCCACTCCACGGAGTGCCATCCGCACTGCGGGCGTGGTTGAAGCCCGGCGGGCGACGGCGGCACGGGGATCGCAGACGGGCGCCCAGAGGACGCAGCAGCGCACGTTCCGGGCCTGGGGCAGGAAGAGCTGGGCTACGAGTCCGCCGAGACTGTAACCGAGCAGGCCGATCAGCCGCCGCTCTACTTCCGGTTGGTTTTTCAGGAAAGTGAGGGCGGCCCGGGCATCCTGCAGCATGGAAGACAGACACATGCGGTGGAAGTCGCCGGCGCTGTCCCCGGCGCCGCGGAAGTCGAAGCGCAGCGATGCGATTCCACGGCGGGCGAGTTCCCGGGCGGTGGTGACGAAGAGGCGGTGGGCTTCGTGCTTGCTGCCGGTGAATCCGTGGAAGAAGAGGACCGCGGGGCAGGGGGAGGCGGCCGGCGGCAGGTGCAGGACGCCGAGGATCTGCTGGGCTTGGGAGGTGAAGGTCACCGGTTTTTCGACCGAAATCTGTTTGCGGTTGGACATGGTTGCTTTCTTTCATGACGCATAGTGGGGCAAATCCGGCGAGGTGCCAAGGATTGATCTGTTTGGGAACGGTGTCACGGCCGCCTGGCAGGGAATAAGCTGTACAGTGGGGCTTTTGAGGGGTAAGCTTTAGGTGAAGCGCTTCAGCAACCGCCAGGGTAGGGGGCGGCTCTGGGACTGCAATTTCCCTGAAAGTAGGGGTATGATGAATCAGAGGGGCGGGAGGGACCGTTAGCGGCGCAATGAAAGCCGGCAAGCCAGCCGTAGTGATTCTGATACTCCTGCTGTCCGTGTCACCGCGTGTGCCCGCCGAGGTAATCCTGCAATATTTCAATACCAGCTGGCGCGAAATCGCCGAAAAGATGCCGGAGCTCGCCGAAGCAGGCTACGGAGGACTCTGGCTGCCACCACCCACCAAGGGCAGCGGAGGGCTCTCGGTGGGATATGACTGCTTCGACCCGTTTGACCTGGGCAACCAGGATCAACGAGGCAGCGTGCGCACGCGCTACGGCACCGCCGAAGAGCTCCTGGAACTGGTACGCACGGCGCACCGGTTCGGAATCCGGGTCTACTTCGACAACATTATGAACCACCGCGCATTCGACGTGCCGGGCTACGACGAGAATACCCCCATAGACCTTTATCCCGGAATGGTACCCGAAGACTTCCACCTGCGCGTCACCGAGGAAGGGTTTTACCGTAAGTGGGACAACGTATCCGACTGGGGCGACACCTGGCAGATCCAGTACCGCAACTTTTCGGACCTGATCGACATCGCGAACGAGTCGCCGGACAACGGCAACTTCGGTACCAGCGAAGGCGACCACATCCCCAAAATCAGTCTGGTCCGTCATCCCGATCATCCCGAGTACTACTGCTACTATCCTTCGGCGACGGGGGCGGTGTATGTTGGATTCGGCAGCACCAACATCACCACCGAAGTCCTCACCAACCCGGCCAATGCCTGGCTCTACGAGGAGGACGTCAACGCGTACCTGATCCGGGCCGCGCGCTGGCTGATGGACTATACCAAGTGTGACGGATTGCGGCTGGATGCGGTCAAGCATGTGCCGGACTATTTCTTCGGCCAGCAGTACGGTAACGACAAG
>DTYT01000282.1 GCA_012961745.1 Kiritimatiellia bacterium
CAGAATGTCAGCTTCCCAAGCTGAACGCCGCGGGTTCGAGTCCCGTCTCCCGCTCCATTTCATATCGGGTCTGAAGTGGGGCCGGGGCTCCAGGTCCACATTCAGCATTCCCACCGACTGCACTGGGATCACCGGAGATTGGGATCGGAGGTGGAAGCCGCATCTGCACTGCCGCAGCAGAGGGGATCACGGTGAGATACGTAGCAGAGCACTGCAGGCGGAGCGGATTGCCGCTGATGGCGATTGATCTGGGGTATTCGTCCCACTCGGCTTCGTGCAGTATAATGCATGAGGGGCTCAGGGTTCCACTAACGGTTCATTTCGGTGAATGCATCGACGTGTCCGTGGAACGGATCAGGCGATGCGGGGATCTGATCTTGGTCATCGAGGGGGTACTGTCCACCTACCACAATCCCCAGGGTGATCCCGAAATCCGCGGGGCTTTCGAGAGAGGCATGGGATGGTACTACGGGCCGGGGGCAGTGACCTACGCGGCCGCGCTCCGTTTTCTTACGCAGTTGCACAGGAGGATCCGGACCCGCGCAACAGTGTATCTCGCCGAGGCCTTTGTCTCCTTCAAGAAGCAAAGGATTTCACATGCAGATGACGCCCTGCTCATTTATCGCAATTTCCACCGGGTCCCCGTTGAGCGGCTGGTCCCGGGAACACAGCCGATCTTGAAGATCATTGAAGGCGTCCCACCGGTCCGCGTCTTCCGCCGGTGATAGTCCGCGGGGGAGTACCGCTGTGCCGCTCTTCGATATTCGTGTTAGACCCGTTTCCATGGTGCAGGCGCTTGCGGACTGCGCGGGCTACGGGTTCGTACAGAATCTCTGCCATGAGCTTATGCCCGTACGGGGCCAGATGGGCAGTATCCCACCACATGAGGTGATATTTCTCCCTCTGGAGCATGGTTGCTCCAGGATCAACGACTTCGAAGTTGTTGCTCCCGGCCACCGCGGCCAGCCCGGAGTAGTAGGGGGGGAACCCGGCTTCAGGGCGAGCTCCCCCCCCGACATAGGCGCCAGACACAACACTAGATCGGTGCCGTCCTTTATGCATTCATTGACAAGCTCGGCAAACAGCGAAAGTAGAAGCCGGGCATGTTTCATCCGATAAGGACGATATCCGGTTCAAATGTCCGGATGAGCTGGCGATAGTATATCAGTACTTTCGACATTCCGGCACCATTGACGCCGGCATTGAAGACTTCCACCGGAAGACCTTGGGAACGTAGTCGCTGTTCGAGGAGCTCGGCGAAAGTACTCCGACTCTCGGCGGCACCGGAACCCCAGGCTTGGCTTCCTCCCAGTACAAAAATCCTGACCATGCCGCGAGGCTTAGGGCCGGGAGCCACTCACCGCCGAATTGCTCACGCCAGACGTATGTGGTTGCTCCGATATAGCGATTGTGCGAATACCACGGGCCGACATTCCCGCGGTTCCCCGGAACCACTTCGCCCGGGGGCTCGGCCGTCTCACTGAAGCGGAGCCGGAGGGGATGATTTTTCCGGGGGGCGTCCCACACCGCTGCCACCCCGGCAGCTATCACCGCCAAGGTGGCGACGTTAAAGACGACCACACACGCCCGGATACATCTGCGCGGCAGGACGATCAGACCCAGCGCGAGGAGCCCAGATGCCACCGCACAGATGTCGAGCCGCAGGAGATGATCTCTGCCGGTATATCTCAGGGTGTCCTGACCGAGGAACAGCCCGGCCAGCACATAGACGGACATTGCAAAAAGTGCCGACCAGACGACAGCTGCGCTGCTTTTTAGTCTGCTGGGACAGGCAGGCCGCAGCAGCAGGTTGAAGAATGCAAGAGCGGCCAGCGGAAGACCTGCAGCGGCGAACACTCTTGATAGCCCCCCCCACGCGATCCGCCAGGCAGAGGTTCAACAGACAGGCGGGACACCTCAACCTCACCTTCAAGACAGAGAAGACCGGTCTCACCGAATCCAAGCGGGCGGAAACTGCGCACCCAAGTCTCCTTTCCGTCCAAGACAACCCGGAGTCCGGCGCTGTCCGATATCACCTCGAAATTGTGGAATGCCCCCGGGACGGGTCGCCTGCCGATAGATATGAAGGGAGCCGGGCGGTTCCCTGTGTGGACGGCGATATCCATGGGAACGTCGTTGCGCGTAGACAGCCGTACAAGTCGGTGCTGCAGAGGCAGCAGTTCCCCGGCGGGATCTCCGCGTGTGGTGTATGACTGTTGCTGAAATACGATGTCGAGTGTGGCGTTCCGGGAGATTCGAAACACAAGCTTCATGCACTGTTCCCGGTAGGATCTATGGGGGACGAAGAGGGGCCTGCCGGGGACAATTCGGCAGGGCCGATCGAGGTATTCTAGCAGATCACCATGCGGACGGTAGCGGTAGAACCCGCTCGGATATCTTCCATTCTGCGACAGACGGACTGCCAGCATGGCTTGCTGGTTCTTGTGCAGTTCTATCCAGAGGTAGCCCCCAAAGTCCACGTGGACTTGAGCTTTCAAGCCTATCAGCCGGCGTCGCAGGCCTTCGGCATGCTTGTACAGGATTTCCTGATAGCCCATATCGGACGTCAGATTGACGTGCGAGTGGTGCAACGGACGGAAGAGAAAACTATAGGGATAGAAGACGAATTTTCCGCAGTCCTTACCGCTCAGCCAGCGGCCGTTTCCGAAGAGCGTGTTGTTGCGTTCGGCCCACCACGAGGCAGAGTGCCAGGTAGCGAGGACTCCTTGGAGAGCGATCAGGGCGACCGTGAGAGCCTCGTATCTCCATCAGCTGCATCGACGATCCGTGGAACCGTCGTCGCGAAGACGTCTTCGAGTCATAGGTTGCGGTTTTTGATTCCGTCCTTTTTCGCCTGCTGGACGGGGGCGCTGA